>JBBDSD010000028.1:0-12899 GCA_040905065.1 Trueperaceae bacterium
GCCGATCAGCGGTACCGCCTGGTCGCGGAGCGCCGCCATGCGGACCGGGTCGGTGAGCAGGTTCGGGTCGGCCAGCGTGTCCACCAGCTCCGGCGGCAGTCGGGCGTCGCCGCGCGGCAGGACCGCCTCCAGCCCCGACCGGACGTGCCCGGCGATCAGGCTGCCGAACACCGTCACACCGATCGTGCCGCCGATCTGCCGGAAGAACTGGTTCGTGCCGGTCACCGCTCCAAGCCGGTCGGCGGGCAGCGCGTTCTGCGCGGCCAGCGTCAACAGCGAGTTGGTGGGCCCGATACCGGTCCCGAGCAGCACCATCACCGCCACCAACCACCAGGTGGGCGTGTCCGGTCCGAAGCCGGCGGTGAGGGCGAACCCGACCAGCATGAGCGCGACGCCGGTCACGATCCAACGGCGGTAGCGACCGGTCCGGCTGGCCAGCGCTCCGCTGACCGTCGATCCGATCACCACGCCGATCATCATGGGAGCCAGCGCGAAGCCGGATGCGGCGGCGCTGCCGCCCTGCACCCCCTGCACGAACAACGGCAGGTAGATGACCGCTCCGAACAGCCCGACGGCGCTGAGCAGCGTCGCCATGTTCACGAACAGGAAGGTCCGGTCGGCGAACAGGGCCGGCTCCAGGGTGGGGTGCGGACTGCGGAGTTGTTCGCGCACGAAGCCGGCCAGACCGAACGCCCCCAGCGCCAAGGCAATGATCACCCACGGATCGCTCCACGGCCTCGCGGTGCCGGCCCAGGTCAGGCCGATCAGGAACGGCACGGTGGCCAGCACCAGCCAGGCGGTGCCGGGCAGGTCCAGGCCGGTGTTCGGTTTGCGCACCGATTTCGGCAGGTAGCGCCGGACCGCTTCGAACGCCAGCAGCGCGACCGGGACGTTGACGAAGAAGATCCAGCGCCAGCCGATCGCGTCGGTGATCACGCCGCCCACCACCGGTCCGATGATGCTGCTGAGGCCGAACACGGCCCCGGTCCATCCTTGGTACTTGCCGCGTTCGCGGGGCGAGAAGATGTCGCCGATCGCGGCCCAGCTCATGCTCATCAGCACCCCGCCGCCGATGCCCTGCAGGGCGCGAAACACGATCAGTTCCATCATCGATCGCGACAGTCCGGCCAGCAGCGCGGCAACGGTGAACAGCACGATGCCGACCATCAGCACGCGGCGGCGACCGACGATGTCGCTGATGCGGCCGCTGATCGGCAGCGCCACCGTGGCCGCCAGCGAGAACGCGGTGAACGCCCAGGCGTACAGGTCGAACCCTTCGAGCTCGGCGATGATCCGCGGCAGGGCGGTCCCGACGACGGTCATGTTGAGCGACGAGAGGAACAGCACCGTCAGCACGCCGGCGAACGCCGCCAGCTTCTCGCGTTGCGTGGCCCCGCTCATCGGGACTCGCGATCATGGGTGGGAACGCCCGGCGTCGGCGCCAGCCGCGCCAGCCCCTCGGCCAGGTCGCTGGCGCGTTCGGTGCTCAGTTCCGGCCAGGCGTCGGCCAGCGCCTGGGACAGGGTGCGGCGCGCTTCGTGCACCAGCCTGCGACCCTCGTCGGTGAGGACCAGGTCGATCTGGCGCCGGTCGGTGACGCTGGGGGTGCGGGTGATCGCGTCGCGCTCGACCAGCCGTTCCACCAGGCGCGTGACGGAAGGTGGCGCCAGGTTGAGCGCCTCGGCGACCTCACCGGGGCGGGTCTGACCGCGATCGAGCGCGCCCAGCACGAACGATTCGCGCAGCGTCAGGTGCAGTTTTGATCGCAACGCGTCGTCGATCACCCCTTCGAAACTGCGCTCGAGCCGGAGCAGGCTGCGCGCGAGTTCGAGGAAGGCGGACTGGCGACTAGACAGTTCCATCCGGAACAATTTAGCATGGAAGTTGTTGCGGGTCGTTCCTCAGGCGACCGGGCGCCGCCCGGTCAGTCCAGCAGGCCGTTCTCGATCGCCCAGCGCACCAGCTCCGCCCGCGTGCGCACGCCCAACTTCTCGCTGGCGCGCTCGCGGTAGGTCGCCACCGTCTTCTCGCTGATGCCCAGTTCCGCCGCGATCTCCCGGTAGGTCGAACCGTGCGCGATGCGCGTCACCACCTCGTGCTCGCGGCCGGTCAACTTCACGCGCACCGCCCCGTCGTGGTTCGCCATCTCGCGCGCCAGGTCGGCCAACAGCCGGGCGGGCACGTGGTACTCGCCCCGCACGACCGCACGAATCGCGTCCACCAGTTCCGCCTGCACGCTCGACTTGGGCACGTAGCCCGATCCGCCCGCCTCCAGGAAGCCCTGCACGTACTCCGGGTCCTCGTGCATCGACAGCGCCACCAGACGCACCTCGGGAAGCACCTCGCGAAGACGACGCGCCGTGTCGATCCCTCCGATGCCGGGCAACGACAGGTCCAGCAGCACCACCTGCGGCGCCGCATCGACCACGCGCTCCAGTGCATCTTCGCCGCTGCGGGCCTCCCCCACCACCTCGAAGCCGTCCTGCGCCCGCAGCAGCATCGCCACCCCGGCCCGCACGATGGCGTGATCGTCCACGACGAAGATTCGGACCGGTTCCGCCATGCGGACCATGGTATCCCGACGACGCGCGGCGCCCTGCGGAGCGCGCCACGGACGCAACGCGCACCCGTCGTGGCGGTCGGGCGGCGGCGCGAACGGGCCCGTAGCGGCCCGGGACGGCGTTTCCGGCCCCTCAGGCCCCGCCGGGCGCGGCTGCCGCCGCGTTCGCGTGCGGCCGATCGTCGCGGTCGGCCGTTCCGTTCGCCATCGCGGCGGTGGACCCATCCGACCATGCCGCCACCGGAACGCGCGCGTGGACGCTGGTGCCCCGGCCGGCGAGGCTCTCCAGGTGCAACGAACCGCCCGCCAGCTCGATCCGCTCGCGCATGCCGACCAGCCCGATGCTGTTCGACCGCGACGCGCTGGCCACGTCGAAACCGCGACCGTCGTCCTCGATCACCAGCTCGACCGCGCCGCCCGACCGCGTCACGACCACCGACGCCGACCGGGCCCCCGCGTGACGCACCACGTTCGTCAGCGCCTCCTGCACCACGCGATACAGGGTGGTCGCCAGGCCGGTCGGCACGGCGGGCACCTGCACGGCGACCTCGACCTCCAGCCCGAACCGGTCGCGCACGTCCCGCGCGTACCTGCGCACGGCGGCGTCCAGACCCAGCTCGTCCAGCACCGCCGGCCGCAGGTCCTTGGCGATGCGCCGCACGTCGGCCAGGGTGGCCGAAGCGAGCGCCTTGAGGTCGCTGCGAACCGACGGGTCGCCGGCCCGGTCCAGACCCAGCACGATGCCGGTCAGGGCCTGCCCGATCTGGTCGTGCAGATCGCGCGACATGCGCGTCCGTTCTTCCTCCTGCGCCCGCAGCAACGCCTGCAGCAGGCGCGAGCGGTCCGCCTCCTTGCGGACCAGGCGTTCGTGCAGCGCCGTGCGATCCAGCGCCGCGGCGACCAGCTCGACCACGGACCGAAGGAAGTCGTGCGACACGTCGTGCCCGTGCTCCGCTGCGGCGAGCGCCAGCAGGCCACGCTCCCCGACCGGCACCAACCACCAACGATCGCGCCGCGTCGGCACGCCGTCACGGATCGCTTGGCGCGCGTGCGTCAACAACGCCGGTCGCAACGGACACGCCCCCACCTGCTCGAACGGGCACGCACCGACCGAGACCGCCTCCGGCTCGCCGTCCTCGACCCGGAACGCCTCGCCGCAGGCGAACCACCCCATCTCGACCAACGTGCTCAACGCCCCGGACAGCACCCCATTCGCGTCCAACGGAGCGGCGACCGCCCCGCCCAAGCGGTGGAGCGTGGCCAGCTCGTAGGTGCGACGGCCGACCTCGTCCCGCGCGACCGGGACCGAAGGCCGCGTCGGCAGGCGACGGACCTCGTCCCCGCCGGTCGTCACGCGCTCCGCGCCTGCGAGGGACGCACCACCAGGACCGGCACCGGCGAGGTCCGGACCGTCCGCTCGGCCACGCTTCCGGCCAGCGCACGCGTCAGGCCGGACCGTCCGTGCGTCGCCATCGCGATCAACGAGGCACCCTCCTCCTCGGCAACGCGCACGATCTCCTCGGCCGGATCGCCGAACGCGGTACGGACCTGCACCTTCCATCCGTCGCTCTCGAGCTTGCGCGCTTCGACCTCCAACTCGTCGCGGAGCCGCTGGCGCGTGGCGTCCCACTCCTGACTGGCGTAGACGTGGTTCGCCTCCGCCGCCTCGGGGATCGTCAGTTCCGCCGAGACGGTGCGGCGCTCGAAGCTCGACGGCACGCGCCCGGGAGCGCTCGCGACGCGCAGCAGGGTGACGTGCGCCCGTTCCGGACCGAAGGTGCGGGTGACGGCGTCCAGCGCCGAGCGCGCCAGGTCGGATCCGTCCAACGGCACCAGCAGATGCAGGTCGGTCATCGTGGTTCCTCCTCGTCGGCGCGGCGGGTGCGAACCCGCCGTCGCCGTGGCAGCCGCTCAGTCCTCGTCGCTCTTGTCGGAATCGTCGCCGGCACGGACGACCAGCACCGGCACGGGGCAGCGACGCAACGTCAGTTCCGCGACCGACCCGAACACGAAGCGGTCGAACCCCTTGCGTCCGTGGGTTCCCATCACCACCAGCTCGTGATCCTGGGCGTGATCGAGGATCGCGTCGGCGGCACGCCGGTCCTCGACCAGTTCGGCGCGAGCTTCGACCCCGGCCTCCTTGGCCCAACCGAGCGCTTCGTCGAGGATCTCGCCGGCGGCACGCTTGAGGTCCTGGTACAAGTTCGCCGAGTACGGCAGCGCTTCCGGCGCCGCGTAGCCAGCCAGGAGCGGGTTCTCGAGCACGTGCAGGAACGTCACGCGCGAGCCGTGCATCTTGGCGAACCGTATGCCCTCGTCCGCCGCCTTGCGGGCGGTCACGCTGCCGTCGGTGGGGATCAGGATGGTGTCGTACATGGCGGCTCCCTTCGAGCTCGTAAACCGTGGCCGTTCGTACCTTCAGCGTGGCACGGATCGAGGCGCCGCAGTAGAGCGGGGCCGACGACGCGACGCGGCGGCGGACCGGACGTGCGCTGTCGGAAAGTCACCGACGGCGGCCCAGGTCCGGCGTGGTCTCCTGATGTCGACGGACCCCGTGGCGTCCCCCGGCAGCCCGCAGCCACGGGGTCCGTCGTTCTCGTTCGCCATCGCTCAACCTACGCGACCCGGATTTGGGTCCGCATCGCCTCGAACGCACCCCAACGCCTGGCGCCACGCCCAGCCACGCTCGAGCAGGAGCGTCAGGCGCTGAACGTCGCGGCACCGCACGGCCGTCGCGCCGCCCCGGCCGAACCGAAGACCGTAGCTGTCGCGGAGTTCACGCAGTTCGCTCGCCCCCGCACGATCGACCAGCAGCAGCACCCAGGCGTCACGCGGCCTGCGAGCGATGCGGTCGGCTGCCCGCGCCCGGGTCGGCACGCCCCGGCCGCGCAAGGTGCGCACCGCGAGCAGCGCCGCGCTTCGCGACGTTCCGTTCCGCGTACCGTAGACGACCAGGATCGACACGACGACCTCCAGGGGCGACCGCCCGCCAGCACCTCCCCCGCCGTGCCAGTAGGCTACGCCCACCTCGCGCGCGTGGCGAGTGGCGACGCACCGACGCGACCGGTCGGAGTTCAGCCGACGGCGCACGGGAAGCGCGTGCTAGCGTGGTCGCATGGCACCGGCTGCGCCCACGACCGCCGGCGACGACCGCGCGAGGTGGTGGGCGACGGGACTTGGAGGTCGACCGATGCGCATCCTGCACCCCACCGACTTCTCGAAGACGGCCGAAAAGGCCCGCACCGTCGCGCGGGCGCTGGCGCGACGCAGCGGCGGCTCGCTCCACCTCGTCCACGCGCAAGAACGGTTCGAGGATGCGCACGCCGCCACCGGCCCGACGCGCGAGACGGTCGATCCGAACGCGGTGCGCCGGGTCGAAGCGGACCGCGCCACCGAAACGCGTCGCCTGCAGGAACGACTCCGCAACCTGGCGGACGACGGCGCCACCTGGGACCTGCGCTGGGGCCACCCGGTCCGCGAGCTGCTGGACGCGTCGCAGGACCACGATCTGATCATCATGGGCGCCCACGGCGCGAACCGCCTGGACGCCTACTTTCTGGGCGGCATCGCCGGCCGACTGGTCCGGAGGGTCAAGGTGCCGGTGCTGACGGTGCGCGACGAGGCCGAGACGACCGACGTGCGGCGAGTGCTGCTGGCCACCGACTTCGGCGACGCCAGCCGGCACGCCTGGTCGCTGCTCAAGTCGTGGACCGCGTTCGGCATCGAGCCGGTCGTGGCGCACGTGATCGACGATCCCCGCTTCCACGCCGACGCCGACTACGCCCGCCGGGCCGCCGACGCGATGAGCGCGCTGGGCGAGGACCTGGACGCGCCGCCGCGCCAGGTGCTGCGCGAAGGCGATCCGATCCGGTTGCTGCCGAAGATCGCCGTGGAGGTGGGCGCCGACGCGATCTGCGTCGGGGTGCGACGTCACGCCGGCGCGCTCGGTCTGTTGTTGGGGAGCCGGGCCGACGCGCTGCTCCGCTCCAGCCCGGTCCCGATCTTGAGCGTGCCGCACGTGGACGACGGAGCGACGGTCGGCGTCTAGGACGCCGGCGCGGAGGCTCAGACGCCGCCCGCGTCGAAGGCGGAGCGGACCAGCGCCTGCGCCTCCTCCACCAGCCGGGTCAGGTGATCCTCGCCGAGAAAGCTCTCGGCGTAGATCTTGTACACCGGCTCGGTGCCGGACGGCCGCGCCGCGAACCAGCCGTCGCGGGTGGCGACCTTGAGGCCGCCGATCGGCGCATCGTTGGCCGGGGCGCGCGTCAAGATCCGTTCGATCGTCTGCCCGGCCAGCTCCGTGGCGTGCACGTCGCTCTCCGACAGGTTCGCCAGGACGCGCTTCTGGGCCTCGTCGGCGGGCGCCTGATCGCGCCGGTAGACCGGCTCGCCGTGGCGGGCCGCCAGGCTCCGGTAGCGCGCCGCGGGGTCCTCGCCGCTGACGGCGGTCATCTCGGCGGCGGCCAACGCCAGCAGGATCCCGTCCTTGTCCGTGGTCCAGACGGTCCCGTCGCGCCGCAGAAACGACGCGCCGGCCGACTCCTCGCCACCGAAGCCGGTACTTCCGTCCAGCAGGCCGTCCACGAACCACTTGAAGCCGACCGGCACCTCGCGCAGCGGCCGGTCCAGGTCGGCGGCGATCCGGTCCACGATCGACGAGGTGACCAGCGTCTTGCCGACCGCCGCGTCCGGGCGCCAGCCGTCGCGCGTGCGGAACAGGTAGTCGATGGCGGCTGCGAGATAGTGGTTCGGGTTCATCAGGCCGCCGCCGGCGACGATCCCGTGCCGGTCGACGTCCGGATCGTTGCCGAAGGCGACGTCGAAGCGATCGTTCAGCTCGATCAGGCCCGCCATGGCGTGCGGCGACGAGCAGTCCATCCGGACCGCACCGTCACGGTCCAACCGCATGAAGCCGAACGCGGCGTCGACGCGGTCGTTCACGACGGTCAGGTCCAACCCCCACCGTTCGGCCAGGCGCGGCCATAGGTCGACCGCGGCGCCCCCCATCGGGTCGACGCCCAGACGCAGGCCGCTGGCCGCGACCGCGCCTAGGTCCAGCGCCGCACCCAGGTCGTCGACGTACGGCCCGATCAGGTCGACCTCGTGGGTGGTGGCGGCCCGGGCGGCGCGCGGGAACGGCAACCGCGGCACCCGGTCCAGGCCGTCTCGCAGCAGCTCGTTGGCGCGATCCTCGATCCGGCGGGTGGTCGCGGTGCCGGCGGGACCACCGTGGGGCGGGTTGTACTTGAAGCCGCCGTCGTCGGGCGGGTTGTGCGACGGCGTGATCACGATTCCGTCGCAGCGCGCGTCGCCTGCTGCGTTGCGCGTCAGGATGGCGTGGGACACGACCGGCGTGGGCACGAACCCGTGGTCCTCCTGGACCAGCACCGGCACGTCGGCGGCGGCCAGCACCGACAGGGCGGTCCGGAACGCCGGTTCCGACAGTGCGTGCGTGTCGGCCCCCAGCACCAGCGGTCCGCTGGTCCCGTCGGCGCGGCGGGCCTCGATCACGGCGGCGGTGATGGCAACGATGTGATCCTCGTTGAACGACCGGCGCAGCGACCCGCCGCGGTGCCCCGACGTGCCGAAGGCGACCCCGTGCGCCGGTTCCGCCGGATCGGGGCGGTCGGTGTAGTACGCGGCCAGCAGCCTCGGAACGTGCACGAGCCGGGCGCGGGGCACCGGTCGTCCTGCGAGCGGATCGGTCATGTGTCGCCTCCCGACGGCAGGGTAGCAAGCCGCTCGGGCGTGGGCCACGGTGCCGCGCGCAGGCGGCGGACGCGGGTGGCGAGCGCGGCAGGTCGCGCGGGACACGCGACCGCCGGGTCCGCGTGCTAGTCTCGGCCGGTCGAGGAGCGGCCGTTGCCCAATCCGGGCCGGACTCCTTCCCACCTGAACCGAACCCTGCGCATCCCGGCCGGACGCTCGACGCACGAGCGCTCCGCCCTCCCGAACGCGGTCCGCAGGGCTTGCACGACGAAAGCGAGGCGACACGTGACGACCGACCTGATGCAGGAACGACCGGACTGGCTGGAGGCGCCCGAGCTCGAGGCACTGCTGGAGCAGGGCCAGGAGCGTGGCGTGCTCTCCGAGACCGCCGTTCGCAGCGCGCTGCTGCACGCCCAGGCGGAGATGCCGCACCTGGGCGACGAAGCGCTCGAAGAGGTGCTCGAGATGCTGGATCTCCGCGGCGTCGAGGTGATCGAAGAGGACGTAGCGGACGGTGACGCGTCCGCGCCGGCCCGTCGCGCCCCGCGCGTTTCCACCACCTCCGGCGACGACGCCCCGGTCGCGGACGACGCCTCCGATGACGAGGAAGACGACGCCGACGGGAACGACGCCTCGGTGTTCACGAGCGACGACGAAGACGAGCCGGACGACGAAGAGTTGGCCGCCGAGGAGGCCGCCGCGGCGGCTGCGGCCGCGGCCGCCGAGATCGAGGCGTTGGAGGCCCGCGCCGAGGCGATGTCCGGCTCGACCGTTCGGACCGACAACCCGGTGCGGCAGTACCTGCAGGAGATCGGGCAGGTCAGGCTGCTGGACGTGCGCGAAGAGATCGAACTGGCGCGGCGCATGGAGTCCGGCCTGGAGGCCGCCGAGCGGTTGGACGACGAGGGCGACGCCTTGGGCGCGCGCGACGCGCGCCGACTGGACCGCATCGTGCGCGACGGCGAGTCGGCCCGCGAACACCTGATCCAGGCGAACCTGCGTCTGGTCGTCAGCATCGCCAAGAAGTACACCGGCCGCGGCATCGGCCTGCTGGACCTGATCCAGGAGGGCAACCGCGGCCTGATCAAGGCGGTGGACCGGTTCGAGTACCGCCGCCGCTACAAGTTCAGCACCTACGCCACCTGGTGGATCCGCCAGGCGGTCACGCGCGCCATCGCGAACCAGTCGCGCACCATCCGCATCCCGGTGCACATGATCGAGCGGCTCAACAAACTGAACCGCACCGCCAAGCGCCTGGAGCAGGAGTTGAACCGCGAGCCGACCCACGAGGAGGTCGCGCGCGCCCTCGGGCCGGAGTGGGACGCCGAACGCGTCGAAGAGGCGTTCAAGCTGACCCGCAAACCGTTCAGCCTGGAGGCGCCGATCGGCGACGAGGAGGACTCGACCTACGGCGACTTCATTGCCGACGACAGCGTCCACGCGCCGGACGAGGCGGCCAGCGAGGCGATGCTGAACGGTGCGCTCGATGACGCGCTGGGCGCCCTGCGGGAGCGCGAGGCCGAAGTCCTGAAGATGCGCAAGGGCCTGGTCGACGGGCGCCAGCACACGCTGGAGGAGGTCGGGCAGTTCTTCGGTGTGACGCGGGAACGGATCCGGCAGATCGAGAACAAGGCGCTGCGCAAGCTCAAGTACCACGAGAGCCGGACCCGGCAGCTGCGCGACTTCCTGGAGTGAGGGCGGGGCGGACGACCGCCCTGCCTCGCGCTACGCCCGCTCGGGACCGACGTCGGTCCCGAGCAGTTTTGCTTTCTACATAATTCACAACTCTGAACGAATGTCGTGCAGCCTGCGGTCGCTGGCGGGCGGCGTCCGCATACTGCTGGGGTGACCGACACGCCCCGCGAGCCCCACGCCCCCACCGACGACGCGCCACGGAGCGACGCGAACGAGCGCGACGCGCTGCTGGCCCGCCTGGCCCAACAGGCGTTCCCCCTGATGTGGACGCTGCGCCAGGCCGCGGTCCGTGCGCTCGAGCCGCTCGGCCTCTCCCCCGTCAAAGGCCTGATGCTGGGGCTCGCCGCCGCCGCGCCCCGCACGCCGGGCGAACTCTCCGAACTGCTCGAGACCGCCGCGCCCGCGGTGTCCGTCATGCTGTCCGACCTCGAGAAGCGGGGGCTGATCCGCCGCGATCCGGACCCCGCCGACCGGCGCCGCGTCAGGATCGCAGCCACCGACGCCGGGCACGCCACCGTGGCCCGGATGACGGAACAGTGGATCGACGCCTCGCGCACCACCGTGCGCGGCCTCTCCGACCATGATCTGCGCGAGCTGATCCGCATGTACGAGCACGTCACGGGGGCCGGCCCGTGACCGGCCGCACCTCGGCGACCGGGCGCACGGCGCTCCGTCCGTGGCGCCTGGGGACCGTGCTGGCCGCGGCGCTGATCGCCACGGCCGCGCCGTACGCCGTCGCGCAGCCCGAGTCGCCCGCTGCCGACGGGAGCCTGCGCGACACGGCTCCGGAGGCGTCGTTCGCGAGCGACCGTAGCGTGCGTGCGTTCCTGGACGCGCTGGACGGACACCCCGGCGTGCGCGCCGCCCGTGCCGGACGGACCGCCGCGGAACGGGAGCTGGACGGCCTCCGCTCACCATTCGCCGTGGACGCCAGCGTCGGGTTCTCGCGCGTGGACGCCCGCCGACCGGAGGAGCCGCTGCCGCCGCCGCTGGATGGGCTGCAGGAGCCCCCCGACGGCTGGAGTCACCAGGGCCAACTGGACCTGCGGGTCCGGCCGTTCCTGGTCGGCGACCTGGCCGACGCCGAAGCGCAGCTGCACGTGTCCGTGCTCCGTGCCGAGCGTTCGGTGCGCGAGACCCGCGCCTCCCTCGAAGCGGCCGCGCTGCAGGCCGCGACCTCGCTGCACCTGGCCGAACGCGGCCTGCGCCTGGCCGACGCCGGCGTGGCGTTGGCCGAGCGTGCCCGGGACGCGACACGGACGCGACACGAGCTAGGCGCGGCGACCGACGCCGAGCTGCGACGCGCCGAAGCGGCCGTGACGCGCGCGGAGGACGGCCGCCGCTCGGCGGTGGCGCGCCTGCGCAGTTCCGAGCGCACCGTGCGCGACCTGGTCGGCGACGTGCCGCCCCTCAGCGGCCTTCCCGATCTGGACCCTGTCGACGCGCCCGATCCCAACCTGCTCCAGGCGGAGGAGGACCGACGCCTGGCCGAGATCGGCGTGGCCAGCGCCGAGCGGGCGCTGTACCCCGTAGCGCAGGCCGCCTACGCCTGGAACCTGGGCGACGACTCGCTGTCCGTCTCGCTCGAGAGCCGCACGCTGCAGCCGACCGTCTCCTACCAGACGCCGGGCAGCTTCGGCGGCGCAGCCGGGGGCGGCATCCTTCCCGACGCGAACGCGCCCCGCATCGACGGTTCGTTCACCATCGGCGTGTCGATGACGCTCAGTCCCGAGTCGTTCTACGCGCTGGACGGCGCCCGTGCCCGCCTGGCGGCCGCCGACGCCGGGGTGCAAGCGGCCCGGACCGACGCCGAGCGGGCGAGGGCCGAACGGGACGACGCGCTCCGTGCCGCCCGCGCCGAGCTCGAGCTGGCCCGCCTGGACCTCGATCTGGCAGAAGCGGACGCGCGCGACACGGAACGCCGCGTCGAGGCCGGTCTCTCCGTCCCGCTCGAAAGCGCCGAACGCGCGCTGGCCGCCTCCGAGGCGCGCCTGGCCCTCGATTCCGCCCGCCTGACCCTGCTGAGCGCCGTGCTGCGCAGCTACCGCGAACTCGCCGTTCCCCCATCGGAGGCGTTGCCGTGAGTCCCATCCCGAATCGTCCTTGGCCCGCTCGGGTCCCGCTCCGTACCGTGACCGCTACGAGGGACGAAGCTGGGCCGATGCGGTGGCGTCTGGTGCTGCTCTGGCTCGCCGTGGCCACGGTCCTGGTGCTTCCTCGCGCCGCCCACGCCGAGACCCTCGCCTTGGAAGGCGCCCTCGCCCAGGCCGACCGCACCTCGGCCGTGATCCGCGCCGATCTGGACGCCGCCGACGCCGAGCGGGCCGCCAGGCGCACCGAAGCCGATCCGTTGGCGCTGCGCATCGACCGGGCGCAGGCCGAGCAGGCGCTGGAGATGGCACGGGCCGAAGCCGACGCCACCCGCTTCGGGGCGTACCAGGACATCGCCGCCGCCTACGCGCAGGTCCTCGCGGCCCAAGCGCAGCGGGAGCTGGCCGAGGCGAGCCTGGACCTGGCCGAGCGGGGCGTCCAGATCGCCCGCCTCCGCTTCGAGCGGGGAGGAGCCACCGAGCTGGAGGTCCGCGACGCCGAGAACGAACGGGCGGAAGCGGCCAACGGCGTCGCCGCCGCCCGCCAGGGCGAGGCGCTGGCACGGCGCTCCCTTCGCAGCCTGATCGGCGAGGACGCCAGCGACCTGGCGCCGGTCCCAGGCCGGTTGCTGGCCGTCCCGGTCCCCGACGAGGAGGCGTTGGTCGCCCGCCTGGGCGCCTCCGGCCCGCTCCTGCAGGTCGAGCAGGGCGTCGCATTGGCCCGCATCGGCGTCGAGCTGCTGGATCCGTCGTACGCCCCGGCCGCGCAGATCGACCAGGCCGAACTGCAGCTCGAACAGGCCCAGGAGGGTGCCCGCGAAGCGCGCCGCGGCGCGGAGCTGCAG
>JBBDSD010000029.1:0-2103 GCA_040905065.1 Trueperaceae bacterium
CTCTACCTCGGCGTCCGTCACGAACGCCTGCGCGGGAGCGCCTACGACGACTTCGTCGACGCCTTCGTGCAGGCGTTCCGGCGTCGCTTTCCGGACGCGCTGCTGCAGTGGGAGGACTTCAGCAAGCAGCGCGCCTTCGACCTGCACGACCGCTACCGTGATGCGCTCCCCAGCTTCAACGACGACGTGCAGGGCACGGGCGCGGTGGTGCTGGCCGGCCTGCTGGCCGCCGCGCGCCTGAGCGGAAGGCCCATCACCGACGAGACGATCGCCATTCACGGCGCAGGCGCGGGCGGCGTCGGGGTGGCCCGCCAGATCAAGGCCGGCCTGATGCGGGCGGGGCTGAGCGACCGCGACGCGCGCGCCCGGATCCTGGTGCTGGACTCGCGCGGCCTGATCACCCAGGGTCGGGCGGGACTGGACGTGTACAAGGCGGAGGTGGCGCAGCCCGCCGAGCGTCTGGCGGGCTGGTCGTATGACGGCGACGCACCGGACCTGGAGGCCACCGTGCGCGAAGGTGGGGTCACCGCCCTGATCGGCCTGTCCGGCCAGGCGGGCGCGTTCGGGCGGAAGGTGGTGGAAGCGGTCGACCGCAACACGCCGGTTCCGAAGATCTTTCCGTTGTCGAACCCCACCCGTCACGCAGAAGCGCTGCCG
Source organism: Trueperaceae bacterium (assembly GCA_040905065.1). Taxonomy (GTDB): domain Bacteria; phylum Deinococcota; class Deinococci; order Deinococcales; family Trueperaceae; genus SLSQ01. The sequence goes on from JBBDSD010000029.1 coordinate 658, forward strand.
GAGGACGTGCTGGCCTGGACCGAGGGGAGGGCGTTGGTGGCGACCGGCAGCCCGTTCCCGGACGTGGTCCGAGGCGACGTACGCACCGTGATCGGGCAGGGAAACAACGCTTTCGTGTTTCCGGGCGTGGGGCTGGGCGCCGTGCTGGCCCGCGCGCGCACCGTCAGCGACGACATGCTCAGCGCCGCCGCGGAGGCGCTGGCCGAATCGGTGGACGCCGGGCGCCTGGAGCACGGCGCGCTCTTCCCCCGCGTGGCGAACCTACGGGAGGTCAGCTGCCAGGTGGCGGTCGCCGTGATCCACCAGGCCCGCATCGAGGGACAGGCGACCGAAGATCTGCCGGACGACCTGGACGCCTTCGTGGAACGGGCGATGTGGACGCCGAGCTACCTGCCACTGCGCAGGTCGGCCGCGGACTGAGGGCGGGGGCGGCCGGGCGTGGACCGCGCCGCGTTGCGCGCCGTGGCGTTGCGCGTCGCCGCGCTGACCCTGTTGCTGGCGCTGACGTTGGTCGCGGTGCTCACGATGCGCACCTTGCAGCGACTCCCCGACGCGCAGATCTACCTGGTGCGGAGCGACGCCACCGGGTTCGAGTTGGCACCGGTGTCGCGCCAGTTGGGAACCCGGAACGCCGTCGACTACGCGACCGCTGCGGTGCGGGCGTTGGTCCAGGGTCCGACGGCGTCGGAGCTTCGCGAGGGCCTGTCCAGCGAGCTCCCGCCCGGTACGACCGTGCGGACGGCCGACCTGGACGCGGACGGCACGCTGACGGTCGATCTGGACGAAGCGTTCCGGTCGGGGGGCGGCAGCGCCTCGATGCGCGGACGGCTCGAACAGCTGCGCTGGACGCTGACGCGGCCCACCTCGGTCCGCGCGCTCGAACTGCACGTGGCCGGCGAGCGCCTGTGGCTGCTCGGCGGCGAGGGCCTGATCGTCGAGCCCCGCTGGTCGCCTCCCGGCGACGGCCGGTTGCCCAGATGGTGACGCCGGTCCGGGGCCGCCCGCGTGCCCGTGCCGCGACACGCCTGCGCCCGGTCGTGGCGCTGGCGTTCGCGGTGGCGCTGGCGCTCGTCGGAACGGCCACGGCCCAGGGCGCGGAGACGTTCGATCGCATCGCCGACCGCGTCCAGGCGCTCTACCACGCTCCGGAGCGGGTCGATTGGGACGCCTGGCGCGCTCGGTACCGCGCGGAGGCCGATGCGGCGCCGGACGACGACGCCTGGCAGGCCGTGATGGAGCGCGCGTTCGACGGCCTGCGCGACCGTCACAGCCGTTGGCTCGGGAGCGCGGGCGGCCTCGGAGCGCCGTGGGGACCGCCGTCCGATCGCCCGTCGGGCACGGCGCCGCCCGAGCCGCCGCAGGTCGCCAGCGTCCCCGACCGTGCCAGCGGCGTGGTGCGGATCGTGGTGCCGTCCGTAGGGCCCGGCGTCGCGGAGGCGGTGCACG
>JBBDSD010000030.1:0-2102 GCA_040905065.1 Trueperaceae bacterium
GCCTATTTCGAAGAGCGTGGCATCGACACGCTGTTTCTTGCCTACGGGATGGCGACGTGGACCACGACCGCGTCGGCGTCGACACCGGCCGCGCCGGTGCTGTTGAGGCCGCTGAAGTTCGAGGCGCGTGGCGCCGCCGCATCGGACTTCGATGTGTCGCTGCATGGCGACTGGGACGTCAACGCGACCCTGCTACATCTGCTGGCCACCGAATACAACATCGAGCTCGACCCGGCCGTCCTGCTCGAGCTGCTCGACATCGACGGTGCCGCCGGCGCGGTTGAACCGGCCCGGCTGTTCGAACGTCTCGCCAAAGACGCCGGCGACGTACCCGACTTCGGCATCCTCGATCGGCTGGTGGTCGGCACGTTCGCGTACACGAAGCTGCCGATGGTCAAGGACCTGCAGGACAACGTCGACGCGCTCGCCGCCCACGATCTGATCAGCGCGCTTGCAGGTGACGAAGACGCACAACAGACCGTCCGTGAGCTGCGCGCCCGCGACGTCGACGCGTCGTTGCCCGACTACACGCCACCGGCTGACGAGTTCATCATCCTCGACGCCGACTCGTCGCAGAACCGTGCCATCAACGCCGCGGTCGCAGGTGAACCGCTGATCATCCAGGGTCCCCCCGGTACCGGCAAGAGTCAGACGATCGCGAACCTGATCGCCACGCTGACCGCCCGTGGCAAGCGCGTGCTGTTCGTAGCGGAGAAGCGGGCCGCGATCGACGCGGTCACCAAGCGGTTGCGCAAGGTCGGGCTCGGTGACCTGGTGATGGACTTGCACGGCGGTGTCACGTCGAAGAAGCAGCTGGCAGCCGACCTCGCGCACACGCTCGACGCGATGGCGCGAGTGCCGCAGATCGACGTCACCGACCTGCACCACCGGCTCGAAACCACCCGGGCGGCGTTGACCGGTCATGCGGCCGCGATGCACGAGGTCCGCTCGCCTTGGGGGGTGACGATGTGGCAGGTCGCCGAACAGCTGCTCAAACCGGGCGCCGGTCCGCAGACAAGCCTGCGGTTCTCCGGCCGGCGGCTCGAGGACCTTGACGCCGACGTCGCCCGTCTCGCGCGCGACCATCTGACCGAATGGGCCGGGCTCGCGGCGCCGCTGAACGCGGGCGATTCGCCGTGGGCTGGCGCGAAGGTCACCACCGACGCCGACGCCCGCCAGGTCCTCGACATCATCGACGAGCTCGCCAACGACGCCGTCCCCGACGCCCGCAGCCACCTCGACGACGTGCTCGCACAAACCGCGCTGCCGACACCGGCCAGCGTCGACGACTGGCAGCGGACACTGGCGCTGCTGTCCCAGATCGCCGCGACGTTGACCGCCGTGACACCCGGCATGTACGCGCTCAACTTGGACGACACCGTCGACGCGCTCACACCAGCTGGACGAAGCTGGTGGTCGCGCACGACCGCGCAGCTGTTCGACGGCCGCTACCGGGCCGCGAAAAAGACCGTCCGCGAGTTGTGGCAAGGCGACAGCAAGCCCGACGGCACGCAGCTGTACGAGACCGCCGCAGCCGCCCGGCAGCAGACGGCCGCGTGGCAGTCGCTCGGCGGCGCCGGCGTCCCACGTCTACCCGAGCAGCTGCAACAGGCCTCGGACAGCTACCAGCAGCTGACCGAACGGCTCGCGGCACTGGCCGCCTACCACCTCACCGCCGACCTGCGACACCGCCCGCACGTCGAGCTCGGCCACGACGTCCATGCGCTGCTCGCAGACCAACAGACGCTGTTCCGTCTACCGCGCATCCACGAACTCGAACGTTGGCTCGAGGCACATCATCTCGCGCCGCTACTGCAAGCCGTACGTACCGGGGACGTCGACGCCGACCGCCTCGCCGACGTGTTCGACCATGCGTGGCTGCACTCAATCCGCACACAGGTCAGCGCCCGTGATCCGCGGATGGCCAACTTCGACGGCAAACTGCAAGACCAGCGAGTCGAGCAGTTCCGTGCCGCTGACGTCGAACACGTCGACAGCACCGCGGTGCGGGTCCGCCGCGCTGTCGCCGAGCAGGCCACCGTCGTGTGCGACCAGGCACCCGGCCAGGACCAGCTGGTCCGCAAGGAAGCGAACAAGAAGAC
>JBBDSD010000031.1:0-12794 GCA_040905065.1 Trueperaceae bacterium
TCGGCGGCGGCGCCGGCCGCGCGCCACAAGCGCCGCATCGGCCTGCTGGCCCCGCACGACCACCCCACCGTCGCGGCGTTCGACGGCGAACGGGCCGACGCCGGCCGCACCCTGTCGGTGACGTACGGGCCGCTCTCCCCCGCCAACGCCGCCGCCCTGCGCGACCTGCTGCCCGCCCTGCGTCCGGTACCGCTGGGGCTCGCGACCAGCGCCGGCTTCGGCGACCGCTTGGGCTTGGCCACGCCGGGGCACGTCGCCTCTTTGCGGCGGGCGAAGGCGACCGACGGGATCCGACCGATCTTCGCGCAGCAGTCGATCCGCGAAATGACCCGCACCGGCCGCACCCCGCAGCAGGTGATGGACGACGCCACCTTCGGCACCTTCGAGGCGGGCTGGACGGCGGGCGTGGGCGCCGACGCCGACCACCTCAAGACCGAGGAGGACGTGCGCACCACCCTGGCGGCCGGCTTCACCTTCTTCACCTTCGATCCCGGCGATCACGTCGACGACGACGCGGCCGAGGCGGACGCCGCCACCATCGCGACCAAGGTCGAGGCGTTGCCGTGGGACGACCTGCACGACCGCTGGGAGGACATGCGCAGCCGCTGGCTGGGCTCGACCCTCGACGCCGACGGGCTGACGCTGACCTTGGACGAGGCCTCGCTGGCCCGTGCCGCCGCCAAGTACGGCGCCGCGCTGGCGCAGGCGGCCCGCCTGCACCGCGTGCTCGCAGCGTCCGGCCGTCCGTTCGAGATCGAGGTGTCGGTCGACGAGACCGCGACCCCCACGACGTTGGAGGAGCACGCCTTCCTGGCGCGCGAGCTCCGGCGCCTGGAGGTGCCGGTCGTATCGCTCGCGCCGCGGTTCGTGGGCCGGTTCGAGAAGGGCGTGGACTTCCGTGGCGACCTGGACGAACTGGTCCGCACCCTGGACGGCCACGCCCGCATCGCGCGCACGTTCGGACCGTACAAGCTGTCGCTGCACAGCGGCAGCGACAAGTTCAGCGTGTACGGCCCGATCGCCGAGGCGACCCGCGGCCTGGTGCACCTGAAGACGGCGGGTACGTCGTACCTCGAAGCGTTGCGGGTGGCGGCGGTGCACGCCCCCGACCTGTTCCGCAAGATCCTCCGCAACGGCCGCAAGCGGTTCGAGACCGACCGCGCCAGCTACCTGATCGGTGCCCGTCTGGACGCGGTGCCCTCGCCCCGATCGCTGAAGGACGAGGAGCTTCCCGGCCTGCTGGACGACGACGACGCGCGGCAGGTGCTGCACGTCACCTTCGGCAGCGCGCTGGACGCGCACCGGGACGATCTGCTGGAGCTGCTCCGGCGCCGCCGCACCGCGCACGAGGACGCCCTGGCCCGTCACTTCGAACGGCACCTGGCGCCGTTCGTGCCGTACGCGAACGCCGGGAACCACGAAGGAGGCCGCACGTGACGCACGCCCTGACCCGGACGCCCGTCCGCACCGCGCTCGAGATCGCGCTCGGGATCGGCGTCGCCCTGGCCGCTGGCCTGGCTCTGCCGCTCCTGATCCACCTGATCCCGGTCGAGGCCGGCCCACCGGCCGGCGCGCGCCTGCTGCCGATCTTCGTGGCGCTGATCATCGCGGCGATGCGCATGGGCCTGATCCCGGTGCTCGCGATCGCGGTGGCGCAACCGTTCCTGAACCAGCTGCTCACCGGCCGGCCGGAGGGCGCGATGGCGTACACCCTCGCTGCCGAGTTGCTGATCACCGCCGGCGTGCTGCTGGCCGCCCGCCGCTGGGCGCCCAGAGCCCTTCCGTTCGTCGCGGCGCCCGCCTACCTGCTGGCGGCGGCGATCGTGAACCTGCTCGTCTCCGGTCAGGGACCGCTGGCGACCTGGTCGTTCGCCGTCGCCTTCCAGCTGCCCGGCCTGGCGCTGCTGGCCCTGACCGGCCTGCTGGCCTCGCGCGGGCGGCCCTCGGGCGCGCCGCCGGATCGCCACGGCGAGGGGGCGAGCTGATGCGGACCTCCCTCGCCGCCGATCCGGGCGCCGTGCTGTCCCACGACCGCACCCACGCGGCACTGCAGGAGGCGTTCGCCGGCCGTCACGCCAATGAGCGCGTGCTGGTCCTGATCCCCGACCACACGCGCAGCCTGCCGCTGCCGTCGCTGTTCCGGTCGATGGTCGAGGCCCTGGCCGAAGCGGAGTCCGTCACCTTCCTGGTGGCGCTGGGCACCCACCCGCCGCTTCCGGAGGAGCGCCTGAACGCCCTGGTCGGCATCGACGCCGACGAGCGTGCCGGGCGCTTCGGCCACGTGCGCCTGATCAATCACGGCTGGCACGACCCCGACCGGTTGGTCTCGCTTGGAACGCTCACCCAGAGCCGCATCCAGGAGATCGCCGGCGATCGCTGGCACCCCACCCTGGGCGGCGACGTGAACGTACGCATCGCCCGCGAAGTGGTGGACCACGACCAAGTGATCATCCTGGGGCCCACCTTCCCGCACGAGGTGGTCGGCTACTCCGGAGGCGTGAAGTACTTCTTCCCCGGCGTCAGCGACGGCGACATGATCGGCGTGACCCACTGGCTCAGCGCCCTGGCCGGCGTGCGCGCCACCATCGGCGAGCCGGACACGCCGGTGCGGCGCATGCTGCACGCGGCGTACGAACTGGTGCCCACCCCGACCACCCTGGCGGCGCTGGTGATCGACGGCGCCGAGGCGGCCGGCGTGTTCGTGGGCGAGCCGAAGGAGGCGTGGCGCGCCGCGGTCGAGCTGTCGTCGCAGCGGAACGTGCGCTGGGTGGACCGGCCGTTCCAGCGGGTGCTGAGCGTGGCGCCGCCGATGTACGACGAGTTGTGGACCGCCGGCAAGGCGATGTACAAGCTGGAGCCGGCGTTGGCGATGGGCGCCGAACTGATCATCCACGCCCCCCACCTGCGCGAGGTCAGCGTGGTGCACGGCCGCTGGATCCGTGAGGTCGGCTACCACGTGCTGCCGTACTTCCTGAAGCAGTGGGACCGCTTCTCGCACGTGCCGCTGGGCGTGCTGGCGCACTCCGCCCACGTGCGCGGCGACGGCACCTTCGAGGACGGGGTCGAGAGGCCCCGCGTGCAGGTCACCCTCGCCAGCCAGATTCCCAAGGAGACGTGCGACGCGCTGTCGCTCGGCTGGATGGATCCGGACGCGGTCGATCCCAGCGAGTTCCGGGGCCGCGAGGACGAGGGGATCCTCTACGTGCCGAAGGCCGGCGAGGTCCTGTACAAGACGAAGGAGCCGGTGCCGTGACGGGCGCCAGTGGCAAAGAGGCCACCGGGGCGGACGCGGACCGCACCGACCTGCCCTTCGAGCGGATCGCCGAGCGCGTCCGCAGCGCCGATCTGCCGCACCGCGAACGGGTCGACGCGGTGGTGGCGATCGCCCGCGGCGGCACGGTGCCGGGCGCCCTGATCGCCTACCGCCTGGAGCGGCCGCTGCGCCTGATGCGCCTGGCGTTCCGCGACGACGACAACGTCCCGCGCAGCGAAACACCCGAACCGGTCGGGGCGCTGCCGGACGTGCGCGGCCAATGCATCGTGCTGGTCGACGACGTGACCGTCAGCGGCGCCACCCTGCGCGCCGCCGCGTCGCGCCTGGGCGCCGCCGAGGTGACCACGGTCGCGTTCAAGGGCCGCGCCGACGCGGCCGACGTGGTCCTGTTCCCCGACGTGCCGCGTTGCGTGCGCTGGCCGTGGTTCGACGACGTCCCCCCACCGCCCCGTCCGGCCGAGCCGCCCCGCGCGGTGATCGTGGCCGGCGTGGCCGGAAGCGGCAAGAGCACGGTCGGCGAGATCGTGGCCCGCCGCCTCGGTTGGCCGTACGTCGAGGCGGACGACCACCACCCACCCGCCAACAAGGCCAAGATGGCGCGCGGCGAGGCGCTGAACGACGACGATCGCGCCCCGTGGCTGGCCTCCCTGCGCGCCGAGCTGGACCGGCACCTGGACCAGGACGTAGGCGGCGGCCGGGTGGTGCTGTCGTGCAGCGCCCTGAAATCCGCCTACCGCCGCGTGCTGACCGACGGTCGGCCCGAAGCGGCGCTGGTGCTGCTGCACGGACCGCCCCGCCTGATCGCCGAGCGGTTGCGGGAGCGTGCGGGACACTTCTTCGACCCCAAGCTGCTGGACAGCCAGGTCGCCACGCTCGAACTGCCCGCCCCGGGCGAAACGGCGCTGGTGATCGGCATCGAGCCCGACCCGGAACGGATCGCCGACCGCATCGTGCACGACCTGCGCCTGCGTCCCGCGCCCGGCGGCGCTGCGACCGCAGTGAGCGACCGAACCGACGACGCGCCCGCCCCCGGAGGTGCCCGATGAGCCCGTCCGCCTGGACCCTGAACGACGACCGCTGCTTCGCGCCCGATCCGACGGTGCGCGCCCGCGCCCGCGAACTGCACCAGAGCGTCCGCGACCTGCCGTTGATCTGCCCGCACGGGCACGTCCCGCCCGCGCTGCTGGCCGATCCCGACGCCCGCTTCGGCGACCCCGCCCAGCTGCTGATCCAGCCGGACCACTACGTGTTCCGCATGCTGTACTCCCAGGGCGTGCCGATGGAGGCGCTGGGCGTGCCCACCCGCGACGGCACGTCGGTCGAATCCGACCCGCGCACCGTCTGGCGCACCTTCTGCTCGCACTTCCACCTGTTCCGCGGCACCCCGACCGGCCTCTGGCTCAAGACCGAACTGATCGAACTGTTCGGCGCCGACGAGGTGCCCTCGGCGGAATCGGCCGACCGCCTCTACGACCGGGTGCAGGAGCGGTTGGACGACCCGTCGTTCACGCCGCGCGCCCTGTTCGAACGGTTCGGGATCGAGGTGCTGGCCACCACCGACGCGGCGGGAGACGACCTGAGCCCGCACGCCGCCATGCGCGCGGCGGGCCTGCCGGTGGTGCCCACCTTCCGGCCGGACGGGGTGCTGCACCTGCAGGCGCACGACTGGCGCGAGCAACTGGACGCCTTGGCCCGACGCACGGACGTCGAGATCGACGACCTGGACGCTCTCTGGGATGCGCTGCGGCGGCGGCGCGCCGCCTTCCGCGAGCTGGGCGCGACCGCCACCGACCACGCCTCGCTCACGCCCGACATCCAGCCGCTGCCCGAAGCGGAGGCGGAGGCGCTGCTGCAAAAGGCGCTGCGCGGCGGCGAACCGACGGCGGAGGAGGACCACCGCTTCCACGCCCACGCCCTGCTGCAGATGGCGGCGATGGCGCGCGAGGACGGCATGACGATGCAGATCCACGTCGGCAGCTTTCGCGACCACCACCGCCGCATCTTCGACCGGTTCGGACAGGACAAGGGCGCCGACATGCCGATCGCGGTCGATTGGACCCGCGGCCTGCGCACGCTCCTGAACGAGCACGGACACGATCCCGCCTTCCGTTTGGTGCTGTTCACCTTGGACGAGGCGACCTACGCCCGCGAGCTGGCGCCGCTGGCCGGGCACTACCCGGCACTGCGGCTGGGGGCGCCGTGGTGGTTCTTCGACTCGGTGCTGGGCATGGACCGCTACCTAGACCGCGTCGGCGAGACCGCCGGCATCTACAACCTGGCCGGCTTCAACGACGACACCCGCGCCTTCCCCAGCATCCCCACCCGCCACGACGTGTGGCGCCGCACCGTCAGCAACTGGCTGGCCGGCATGATCGAGCGCGGCCTGGTCGACGAGGAGGACGGACCGGCGATGGCGCGGTGGCTGTCGTACGAGGCGGGCAAGGCGGCGTACCGGTTGTGAGGCGGCCCCGCAGACGCGCTACGCCCTCGCTCGTGCGCCGCCCGTGATCGATCTGCATACCCACCACCACCGTTGCGGGCACGCCCGGGGCGACCTGGTCGACTACGTCGAGGCGGCGTCGTCGCGTGGCCTGCGCACGATCGGGCTGTCCGATCACGCGCCGCTGTTCGACGCTCCCGGCGACGATCCGGCGCCGGGGCTGCACATGCCCGCCTCGGCCTGGGACGGCTACCTGGCCGAAGCGGCCGAGGTGCGGGAGGCGTACGCGGACCGCATCGCCGTGCGCGTGGGGGTCGAGGCCGACCACCTGGCGATCGGTTCGGAGGCGTACGCCCGCGCGCTGAATGATCCGCGCCTGGACCACGTGCTCGGCGCGGTGCACTACGTGGACGGCGTGCACGTCTACGACCGCAGCAAGTACGACGGCGACCTGACGCCGGACGAGGCCCACGCGGCGTACTACGCCGAGGTCGCGCGCATGGCGACGTCGGGCCTCTTCGACGTGCTGGCGCACGTGGACGCCGTCAAGGTGGTGGGGCCAGCGCCCCGCACGCCTCCGGTCGGCGAGATCGAGGCGATGGTCGACGCGATCGCCGCTGCCGGGGTGGCGATCGAGGTGAACACCTCCGGGGTCGCCAAGTGCGGAGAGCCGTTCCCCGGCCCGGATCTCCTGCAGCGCCTGGCGGCCGCCGGGGTGCCGCTGGCGCTGGGCTCGGACGCGCACGACCCGGAGCGGGTGGGCGGCGGGTTCGACGAGGTGCTGGGCGCTCTGGCCCGGCTGGGCGTGCGGGAGATCGTGGACGTACGGGGACGGTCGGCGGCGGCCGTGGCCACGGCCGACGGGGCGCCGTGACGCTCGACGACCACCGCTTCCCGACCGCTAGCACCACCTAGCAGCTTCGTTGGCTCGGGGAAGGCGGGGGCTGAACCGATGCCGTGAGCGGGTGACGCCACCGCCGCGCACGGTACGCTCGCATCGTGGCCCGCTCCGCGCATGACGCGATCGCTTCGCGCCTCTCCGCACACCGTGCTCGCCTCGAGGCCTTGGGCGTGCGTCGGCTCGACCTGTTCGGTTCGCGTGCACGATCGGACGACACGCCGACGAGCGACGTCGATCTGATCATCGCGTTCGATCGACCTGTGGGCCTCGTTCGCTTCCTCGAGACGAAAGCGGTGCTCGAAGAGATTCTCGAAGCTCGCGTGGATCTCGTGACCGAGCAGGCGCTCCATCCCGAGATGCGCAACGAGATCTTGTCGGAGGCACGTCGTGTCGCCTAGAGACCCGTTCCTACGGCTCCGAAACATGCGGAAAGCCATCGAACGGATTCGTTCCTACACGGAACCGATGGACGCGGACGAGTTCGAGCGCGATACGCACGCGGCTTCGAGACCACGACGGAACCCACGCTCCGTCCGCTCAGAGCCCCCCGTGCGCCTCCACCAGCGCCATCACCTCGTCCAGGGTGCCCATGTCGTTGGCGCAGGCGTGCCGCCCGACCACGATCGCGCCGCAGGCGTTGCCCATGCGGGCGGAGGCGCGCCAGCCCCACCCCTGCTGACGCCCGTACACGAAGCCGGCCGCGAAGGCGTCGCCGGCACCCAGCACGTTCACGACCTCCGCCGGGAAACCGGGGGCGTTCTGCACCTCGCCGCTCGGCAGGTGCACCGTGGCGCCGTCGGCGCCACGCTTGACGACCACCGCCTCCGGTCCGCTGGATCCGTGCAGCAGGGCGTCGATGGCGGCGTTCAGGTCGCCGCGGATCTCGGGCGCGGAGACCTGCTGATCCACGATCCGCACGTCGCCTGGGTCGGTCAGGCTGGCGGCCAGCACCTCCTCCTCCGTGCCGATCACCACCGTCACGTTGGGCAGCACGGCGCGGACCATCACGCCGAAGGCGAGCGGATCGTCCCACTGGTCCGCCCGGAAGTCCAGGTCCAGGTACACCGGCCGGCCGGCGGCGTGGGCCCGCTCGGCGGCGAAGAGGGTGGCCTGCGCCTGCGGGGCGCGGCCCAGGCCGGTGCCGCTGATCTCGAGCGCTGCGAATGAGGTCGGGTCGGCCGCGATCACGTCGGCGATGGTCAGCTCGTTGTCGGGCGCGGTCGCTCGGTAGAACACCAGCGGCACCTTGCCGTCCGACTCAATGCCCAGCAGCACCGCGGTGCTTCGCATTCCGGGCTTGGTGACGACGTGCCGGGTGTCGACCCCCTCCTCGTTCGGGAAGCGACGGATGAACGAGCCCACCTTGTCGTCGCCCTCGCCGGTCAGCACGGCGCTGCGCAATCCCAGTCGGCGCGTGGCCGTTCGAATCGTGGCCGGTCGCAGCGTCGTGCGTCCGCGATGCGACGGTCATCAGAAGCGACGGCTCCATGTCGACGGCCACCGCTCGATCACGACCTTCGTCTCCGTATAGAACTCCACCCCATGCGCCCCCTGCGCATGCAGATCCCCGAAGAACGACTCCTTGAAGCCGCTGAACGGAAAGAACGCCATCGGCGCCGCCACACCCAAATTGATGCCGACGTTCCCGGCCCGCACCTGATGCCGGAACGCGCGCGCCGACGCGCCGCTACTGGTGAACACGCACGCCTGATTCCCGAACGGACGGTCGTTCACCAACGCGATCGCATCCTCCAACGTCTCGACGTGCATCAGCGACAACACCGGCCCGAACACCTCCGTACCCGACAGGGTCGACCCAGGCATCACCCCATCCACCACCGTCGGGTGATAGAAGAACCCATCCGCATACCCATCCACGCTCATTGGCTCGCCGCCGACCACCACCCGGGCGCCCTCCTCGACCCCGGTCCGCACCAGGCCCGCGATCCGGTCCCGACTCTCCGGCGAGATCACCGGACCCATCTGCACGCCCTCCTCCAGGCCGTAGCCGACCCGGCGCGTGGCCGCATCGTCCGCGATCCGCTCCGAAAACGCCTCGCGCGCCTCGCCCACCGTGATCGCCACGCTGGTCGCTAGGCAGCGTTGCCCCGCGCATCCGAAGGCGCTGTCCGCCAGGATGCGCGTGCTCATCTCCATGTCGGCGTCCGGAAGCACGATCGCGGGGTTCTTCGCTCCACCCTGGCACTGGGCCCGCTTTCCGTTCGCCGTCGCCCGCGCGTACACCGCCCGCGCCACCGGGGTGGACCCCACGAAACTGACCGCGCGCACCTCGTCGTGATCCAGCAGCGCCTCCACCGTGGCGCGCCCGCCGTTCACCAGGCTCACCACGCCCGCCGGGAAGCCCGCCTCCTCGCACGCCCGCACGATCGCCTGCGTCGTCATCGGCACCCGCTCGCTCGGCTTCAACACGAAGCAGTTGCCGGTCGCCACCGCGTACGGCAAGAACCAGAGCGGAATCATGCCCGGAAAGTTGAACGGCGTGATCGCCGTCACCACCCCGAGCGGCTGCCGGAACATGTGCTCGTCGATCCCGCGCGCGACGTCCTCGTTGTTGATGCCCTGCATGAGCGACGGCATGCCGCAAGCAACCTCGACGTTCTCGATCCCCCGCTGCAGCTCCCCCTTCGCCTCACCGAACGTCTTGCCGCACTCTTCGACCAAACCCCGCGCGATCTCGTCCAGATCGCGTTCCAAGATCGCCTTCAACCGGTACAACGGCTGCACCCGCTCCACCACCGGCGTCTCCCGCCACGCCGGGAACGCTGCCGCCGCGCCCCGCACCACCGCGTCCACCTCGCTCGCCACCGAGTGCGGCACCTCCGCGACCGTCACCCCCGTGGCCGGATTCACGACCGGGCTCCGCTCGTTCGCCGTCGACCGGCGCCATTCGCCAGCGACGTAGTTCAGCAGTTCGGTGGGGGCTGTGGGCATCATGCGGGGTCTCCTTCGGGATGGGCGTCGTGGTGCGGGACGGCACCGTCGTGACGAATCTGGCGGGCGAGGGCAGCGTCGCGAGCAGCGTGCGCGCCGCGGCCTGGCAGACGCGGCCCAGCCGACCGTTCGGGCAGCATAGTCGACCTGCAGCGGCAGGCCGGTCGAACGACCAGCGTTCGGACCCGACCGGCGATCCATACGCGTGCCCGACCGTTGACTCTCCCGCCGAGGGGAGGCCGTACCGTCGCGGCATGACCCACGCCTCCTCCACGACCCTTCCGACCGACGCTGCACGGGACACGTTCGATCTCGTCGTGATCGGAGCCGGCATGGCCGGCCTAGCCGCGGCGCGCAAGGTGGCCTCCAAGGGACGACGCGTCGCCATCGTCGATTCTCGGCCGTACGGCGGTACCTGCGCCCTGCGCGGATGCGACCCGAAGAAGGTGCTGATCGGACTCGCCGACCTGGTCGACGCCCAAGAGCGCCTGCGCGACCACGGCCTCCGCGGCGCGAGCGCCATCGACTGGGCCCAGGCGATGGCGTTCAAGCGGACCTTCACCGAGCCGCTGCCCGCCAAGCTCGAAGCGGGGCTGGTGCGCGCCGGCGTGACCCCCCTCCACGGCGAAGCGTCCTTCGTGGCGCCCGACCGCCTACGCGTGGGTCGCGACACGATCCGTTCGGAAGCGTTCCTGATCGCGACCGGCGCGACGCCGCGCCCGCTGTCGCTTCCGGGCGCCGAGCACCTGGCGACCAGCAGCGACTTCCTCGAACTGGACGCCCTACCGAACCGCATCGTCTTCGTCGGGGGCGGGTTCGTGTCGTTCGAGTTCGCGCACCTCGCCGCGCGGGCCGGCGCCCACGTGACGGTCGTGGACCGGCACGCACGCCCCCTGACGGCGTTCGATCCGGATCTCGTGGACCGTCTGGTGGACGAGAGTCGCGCTCGCGGCATCGACGTCCGCAGCGAGCGGAGCGTGACGGCCGTCGACGCGCGACGGAACGGATGCACCGTGCATCTGGACGACGGCGCCACCATCGACGCAGATCTGGTGGTGCACGGCGCAGGCCGCGTACCGGACCTCGAAGGCCTGGACCTCGACGCAGCCGAGGTGCCGTTCGATCCGGCGCGCGGCGTGCAGGTGAACGACCGCTTGCAGAGCGTCGGCAACCCGGCGGTGTACGCCGCCGGAGACGCCGCCGCGACCGACGGGCCGCCGCTGACGCCGGTCGCCGTGCACGAGGGTCTCATCGCCGCCGCGAACCTGCTGGGCGGCGAGCCGCGCCGGCCCGACTACCGCGGGACGCCGTCGGTCGTGTTCACCGGACCGCCACTGGCCCGCGCCGGCCTCGGCGAGGAAGAGGCACGCGCGGCCGGGATGGACCTCGACGTCCGCAGCGGCGACATGAGCCGCTGGTTCACGGCACGCCGGACGCGCGAGCCGGTCGCCGCGTACAAGGTGCTGATCGATCGCCAGAGCGACCGGATCGTGGGCGCCCACCTGCTTGCCGGGCACGCCGCGGAGACGATCGACCTGTTCGCCCTCGCGATCCGCCACGGCCTGACGCGTCGCGACCTGAAGACCAGCGTCCTCGTCCACCCCGCCGCAGCGTCGGACGTGGTGTACATGATCTGACCGAAGCGCGCTCGAACGGGTGACACGCTGGCGGCATGATGCGCATCGGCGAACTGGCACGGGCCACGGGCGAAACGGTCAAGACGATCCGGTACTGGTCGGATCTCGGGCTCCTGGACGCAACGCGTGACCCCGGATCGGGCTACCGCCGGTACGGCGCGCACGCGACCGAGCGCGTACGGTTCCTCCGGTCGGCGCAGCGCCTTGGGCTCGCGCTGGCCGACGTGAAGGAACTGCTCCGGGCGCGCGACGTCGGCAGCGCACCGCCGTGCAAGGAAGCGCTCGCACTGCTCCGCGACCGACGCGACGAGGTGCGTCGCCGGATCGCTTCGCTGCGCGCGCTGGACCGGGAACTGACCGCTCGCCTGACCCGGGCCGCGACCACCACGACCGTGCCGTGCGACCGGGACTGCGTGCACCTGGTCGACGCGCCGTCCGCGCTGGCGGAGGGATCCCGCCTCCCTCCCAGCCGAACGCCGGCGCGCTGAACGTCCGGTCCGTGCGCCTCGCGCGCCCCCTCGCTCAGCGGTACTCGGGGTTCGGATGGTCGAAGCGCTCGCCCGCGTCCCAGGCGCTCGGCTGGTTGCCGTGCGCGGGAATGCCGCCCGCAGCGCGCAGCATGCGCGCCAGGTGCAGCAGGTTGTAGCTCATGAAGGTGACGTTGCGTTGCGTGAAGTCGCTCTCCGGCCCGCCCGAACCGGGGTCCAGGTACGACGGGCCCGGTCCCACCGCACCGATCCAACCGGCGTCGGCCTGCGGAGGAATCACGTAGCCGAGGTGCTGCAGGGCGTACAGCATGCCCATGGCGCAGTGCTTCACCCCGTCCTCGTTGCCGGTCACGACCACGCCGCCCACACGGCCGTAGTACACGTACTGGCCGTGCTCGTTCGTTTCGCCCGACATGGCGTACAGACGCTCGATGACGCGACTGATCACCGACGAGCGCTCCCCCAGCCAGATCGGCGTGCCCAGCACCAGGATGTCGGCGTCGCGGACGCGGGGCCAGAGGGCGGGCCAGTCGTCGCGGTCGGCGCCGTGCTCGGTCATGTCCGGCTGCACGCCGGGCGCGATGACGTGATCGCTGGCGCGGATCACGTCCACGTCCACGGCGTTCGCTTCGAGGATCGCGCGGGAGACGTCCATCAGGCCCTGCGTGTGCGACGTTTCGGAGCTCGGTTTCAGGCTGCCGTTGACGAAGGCGGCGCGGAGTCGGGGGGCTGGTTCGGTCATGCGTGTGCTCCTTCGGTGGGAGGTCCTGCGATGCGGTGCGGTTCCGTTCCGTCCGGTGCACGTCGAGACGACGCCGTTTCGTGCGGGCGGGGCAAGGGCGACGCCC
Organism: Trueperaceae bacterium; assembly: GCA_040905065.1. Taxonomy (GTDB): domain Bacteria; phylum Deinococcota; class Deinococci; order Deinococcales; family Trueperaceae; genus SLSQ01. The sequence goes on from JBBDSD010000031.1 coordinate 12,541, forward strand.
GTCGGCTGGCCTCAGCCTGACCCAGCGCACCACGACGTCGCCGTCGCCGGCTTGACGCGAGGAACGTTCAGGACGCCAGCGCATCGATGCCGGCCTCGAGCTCGGGATCGGCCTCGAAGACGAACGGATCGGCCGCCCCGTCACGACGAAGGGCCGCATCGGCCGCGACGACTCCGGCCGCCGACCACGATTGGCGTAGACGCGCTTGGCTTCCGACCTGGAGCGAGGTACGACCGTCGTAGTACTCGGGCCAG
>JBBDSD010000032.1:0-12703 GCA_040905065.1 Trueperaceae bacterium
CGGGACCTCCTCGACGGGCCGCCCGACCTGGCCCAGCACCCCGCCCGCGTTGTTGACGACGACGTCCACGCCGCCAGCGTCGTTCGCTGCGCGGTCGACCAGCGCCTGCACCGCGGAACGGTCGGTCACGTCGGTGACGACGCAGGTGGCGGGCGTACCGGCGTCGCGGGCCAGACGCTCCGTCTCGGCCAGGCCCTCCTCGTTCACGTCGGCGCCGTAGGCCCGGGCGCCCAGGGCGGCGAAGCGGAGGACCAAGGCGCGCCCGAAACCGTGCGCGGCGCCGGTCACGATCACGGTGCGACCGTCGAATCGGAAGGTCATGCGGGACTCCCCTCGGGCCGACCGGCTTCCGGTCCGCCCTCTCTGCCGGTGGCCGGTACGGCGTCCGCCAGCTCCATCATCGTGGCCCACGATTGGGGGCGGACGCCGCTCTCGACCTGAAGCATCAGGTCGACCAGCCGCCGGATCGCGGGGACGTCCACGCCGTGCCGCTCGGCGGCGTCGACGATCGGATCGAACTGGGCTCGCACCTCGGTCGGGCGCTTGTGGATCGCCAGGTCGCGCCACACACCGCTGTGCGACTTGGCCGAGCGGCGGTTGAACGCGACCATCTCCGCGAACGATGCGTCGCGGGCCGGTGCGGTGCCGTACGGTCCGAACGCGACCGGGTCGAACCCGTTGAAGCCCATCGGGCGGACCCGCTCCGCGGCGGCGACCGCCAGCACCTCGCCGGCCAGGGCAATGAGGATCGGGCGTGCCTCGGCGGCGTCCAGCACGTCGGCGATGGCGTCGTCGCTGAGGGCGCTGGCGAACAGCATGGCGCCGTAGCCCATCTTGCCCCAGAGGAAGCCCCACAGGTTGTCGGAGATCTGGACCTCCGGCTCGAAGGCGTGGAGCGCGTCGGCCAGCCGGTCGACGCGCTCGCTGCGGCGCCCGTCCAGCTCTCCCAGCACGAAGGCGCCCCGGCCGGCGTACTGGACGGTGCCCGCCTCGAGCACGTCGGCCCCGAAGTTCACGAAGGCGCCGACGGTGTGGGCTTCGCCCACGCGGCGTGCGATGGCGATCTCGTTCAGCCCGTTCTGGACCGAGACGACCGCGCCGTCCTCGCTCAGGTGCGGTGTCAACTGGTCCAGCGCCGCTTCGGTGGCTTGCGCCTTGACGCAGAGCAGGATGGTGTCGAAGGTGCCCTCCAGTTCGGCCGGCGTGACGACGCGGACCGGAGTGGTGAACGACGCGATCGGCCCCACGATCTTCAGTCCGTGCTCGCGAATCGCTGTCACGTGCGCTTCGTGCGCGTCGATCAGCGTCACGTCGTACCCGGCCCGGGCCAGGTACGCCCCGATCGTGCCGCCGATTGCGCCGGCGCCCCAGATCGCGAGCGTCACGACCACGGTCCTTCCAGCGCGTCGCGCGTCTCTTGCACGCCGGCGCGCCACACGCGCAGCATCTCCTCGTCCGATCGCTGGTAGCGCCCGCCCATGTTGCCGTCGCCCAGCAGCTCGCGTACGGCCGGTGCTCCCAAGGCGCGCATGCGGGTCATGTCGGTCATCTCCCGGCCGCCGTCCGGTAGCTCGACCCCGGGCAGGCGGGTCCAGGGGAAGTTCTCCATCCACGAGGCGTGCGACGCGTCCGGATCGATGGCCTGCACGGTCGCCATGGTGTCCGGCGCGGCCCACCAGTCGTGCCACTTGACGGAGACGCCCGGTCGTTCGTTCATGAACTCGAGCGCGACGTTGGTCGCGGCGCGGTTGCCGCCGTGCCCGTTCACCAGCAGGATCCGGCGGGCACCGCCGTCGGCGACGCCGCTCAGGAGGTCGTGCAGCAGCGCGACGTAGGTCGAGGTGCGCAGCGACACCGTGCCGGGGTAGGAGGCGAAGTACGGCGCCAGGCCGAACGGCAGGGCGGGGAACACCGGTACCTGCAGCGGCTCGGCCGCCTCCGTCGCGACGCGCTCGGCCAGGATCTGGTCGACGCAGAGGCTGAGGTAGCCGTGCTGTTCGGTGCTGCCGAGCGGGATCACGGCGCGGTCATCGCTTCGCAGGCGGTCTTCGACCTGCATCCAGTTCATGTCGCGGATCTGCATGGGCGTGGGGTCTCCTTCAGGGGGTGGGGAACGGAACGTCGGGTCGAACGGCAGGCGCTTGCTCGGGGATCGTCGCGATCTCGCGGCGGGTGCGGGCGATCCACGGCAGCAGGGTGCGCTCCAGATGGACCGGGTCGGGCTCGTGCCGATGTTCGAAGGCGCGCAGGTGCGGGGGCAGCAGCGACAGCACCCGTTCCGAACCGGTGCCGTAGACGACCACGTCCGACCGGTCCAGGAGCGCGGGCAGGTCGTGGGCGTCCAACGGCGTGGCGGCCACCTGGCTCACGTGGGGTGCGAACCGCTCGACGGAGCGTCGGAAGGTGGGCAGGAACTCGGGGATGTCGCTGACCAGGCAGAGGCGGGCGCGGGGGTCGAGTTCGGCCAGTTCGGTGCGGGTGCGGGCCGAGGGGATCAGGCGCACGGTAGCCAGGCGAGCGCCGGCGGGAAGGTGCGGCGCGAGTTCGTGCTCCCGGTGCGCGAAGGTGAGGATCGCGTCGGCCTTCGACAAGCGCCGCTTTGTGCCGCGCTCGTCGCGGACCTGGTCGAAGGTCACGACCTCCAGGCGGTCGTCGGGTCGCAGGTGCGGCCGGACGGCGCTGGCGTAGATGCGGGTCGCCTCCGCGTAGATGCCTACGAACACGATCCGGACTGGGCGCAGGGCGGGCGCGTCGATCGAAGCGGCGCGCTGCACGCGCGCCACCAGCTCGGAGCGGCTCACGCCCGATCGATCGGCGCGCGTCAGCAGGCGGGCGATGGCGTCGTCCAGCGGTTCGGCCGACGGCGGGGGCGGATCGACCGACGGCGTGCCGCGGTCGCGCACGAAGGTGCCGCGGCCCTGCAGCGTCTCCAGCAGTCCGCGTTCGGCCAGCGCCCGGTAGACGGTGCCGACCGTGACGGGCGACACGCCCAGATCGGTCGACAGCTCCCGCACCGACGGCAGGCGGCTTCCGGCCGGAAAGTCGCCGGTCGACATGCCGTACTCGATCTGGCCTTGGATCTGGATGGGGACCGGAACGGGCAGGTCCCGATCGATACGGATCCGCATGCACGCACCCCTCACGACTGTGTCAGCGGACGATAACACCAAGGCTCGAAGCGCATGTCCATGCACACGGGCCCGCGTACCTGCCAATCGCGTCGTGGGCGCACGGGACTGCTCTAGGAGCGGCCGATGACCGGCTCCGACCTCTTGACGACGACCCCCCACGACTGCTATTCCTTACAGTTACACCCACGCGTGCGAACGCGTCCTCGCCAGAGATGGACGTCGCGGAGAAGGAGGTGCTCCTGGACCCGAACCGAACCGATCGCGTCGTGCCGGCGCGTCCGGCGTCGCCCCATCGTCCGCCCGCGGACGTGCCCGGCGCCCCCACCCCACCCCCGTTTCCGGAGGAGAATCCCTTGCGCAACCTACGTACCGTATTCGCTGCCCTCGTCGTGCTGGCCCTGCTGGCCGGTGTCGGCCTGGCGCAGAAGACCCTGACCATCGCCCGCCCGACCGACCCGGTGTCCCTCGACCCGCACTTCGAGACCACCGCGCCCGGCAGTTGGGTGTTCAGCCAGATCCTCGAGCCCCTGATCACGGTGAACCAGCAGATGGAGATCGAAGGCCGCCTGGCCACCGACTGGGAGTTCATCGACGACACCCGCCTGCGCTTCACGCTGCGCCAGGGCGTCACCTTCCACGACGGCACCCCGTTCAACGCCGAAGCGGTCAAGTACACCTGGGACCGCGCTTGGGACGAGGACCGCCCCGGCCGCTGGAAGAGCCTGGCCGGACCCGTCGAGGGGATCGAGATCGTCGACGAGTTCACCGTCGACCTGGTCGCCCGCCAGCCGTACGGCCCGCTGCTGCTGACCGCCACCATGCCGTACACCGGCGTCGTCAGCCCCACCGCCGCGGAAGAGATGGGCGACGAGTTCGGTCGCGGCCCGGTCGGCACCGGACCGTTCAGCTTCGTGGAATGGCGCTCCAACGACCGCATCACCCTCGAAGCGAACGACGACTACTGGGGCGGCCGGCCGAACCTCGACCGCGTCGTGTTCCGCACCATCCCCGAAGAGGGCGCCCGCATGCTGTCGCTGCGCGCCGGCGAGGTCGACATGGTCCTCATGCCGACCCCCTCCGACCTGCCCGGCCTGGAAGCCGACCCGAACTTCACCGTCGAGGGTGCGCCCGGCGTGGGCGTGTTCTACCTGGCGTTCAACCTCGAGCGCGAAGCGGTGTCCGACGTGCGCGTCCGGCAGGCGGTGGCGCACGCCATCGACCGCGAACTGATCGTCGAAGCGATCCTCGAAGGCGGCGGCGTGCTGGCGACCTCGGTCATCGGCGAGCCGGTCTTCGGCTACAAGGACATGCGCCTCCTCGAGCGCTACCCGTACGACCCCGAGCGCGCCCGCGAACTGCTCGAAGAGGCCGGCTACAGCCGCGGCTCCGACGGCTTCATGGTCGACGAGAACGGCGAGCGTCTCACGCTGGAGCTGCTGCCCAGCAACGGCCGGTCGCTCAAGGACCGCGAGATCGCCGAAACGCTGCAGGAGTTCCTGCGTCAGGCCGGCATCGACGTCGAGATGGACATCTTCGAGTGGGCCACCACCTTCGAACTGATGCGCGGCGCCACGCTGGAGTACGACCTGAACTCGTTCACCTGGTTCACCACCACGGCGGACGCCGACTACACCATGTACAGCAACTACGTCAGCACCGAGACCCCGCCCGAGTCGTGGAACCGCTGGCGCTACGCCAACGACGACGTGGACGAGTGGCTCAAGGCCGCGCGCGCCTCGCTGGACCTGGACGAGCGCGAAGAACTGTACGGCATGGTGCAGGACCAGCTGGCCGTGGACCTGCCCGCCATCCCGCTGTACGGTAGCTACGAGGTCGCGGCGCTCGACGCCAGCGTCGAGGGCTTCGTCGCCCACCCGATCCAGTACCTGCTGAACCTCCACCCGGTCGACATCGTCGACTGAGCGACCGTTCGACGCGCGCACGGAGGGCGGGCCCGACCCGGGTCGCCCTCCGTCCGCCCGTGAAGCGAGGCCATGTTCTCCTATCTGATTCGTCGCATCTTCATCGCCGTCCCGCTGCTGCTGGGCGTCGTATTCATCGTCACCGCCAGCTTCGACCTGATCCCCGGCGATCCCGCCGCGCTGATCCTGGGCGAGTTCGCCTCCGAGTCCGCCGTCGCCGAACTCCGTGAGGAGCTGGGGCTGGACCGCCCCTTGCTGGTCCGCTACGTCGACACCGTCGTGAACGTGGTGCAGGGCGATCTGGGACGCTCTCTGAGCGACCGCAGGCCGGTCGCCACCATTCTCGGCGAGACGTTCCCGCTCACAGCCCAGCTGGCCGGCACGGCCATCGCCCTGGTGCTGATCATCGGCATCCCTCTGGGCCTCGCGGCCGCCACGCGACCGGGATCGACCGTCGACAACGTGATCCGGGTCGTGTCCCTGGCCGGCTTGTCCATGCCGGTGTTCTGGACCGGCCTGGTGTTCATGGTGATCTTCTCCGTCAACCTGGGCTGGACGCCGGTGTCGGGCGTGGGAACCTGGCAGCACCTGATCCTTCCCTCGGTCACGCTGGCGTTGCCGTCCATCGCCGTGATCGCCCGCATGACACGCTCGACGGTGCTCGAGGTGCTGCGCGAAGACTTCATCCGCACCGCCCGCGCCAAGGGCATCTCCGAACGCAGCCTGCTGTGGAAGCACATGCTGCGCAACGCCATGATCCCGATCATCACCGTGCTGGGTCTGCAACTGGGGCAGATGCTGGGCGGCGCCGTACTGACCGAGACGGTGTTCGCCTGGCCCGGCGTAGGCCGCCTGACCGTGTTCGCCATCTTCAACCGCGACTACCCGCTGATGCAGGGCGTGGTGATGGTGCTGGCGATGGTCTACGTCGGCGTGAACCTGCTGGTCGACCTCAGCTACGGCCTCTTCGATCCCCGCGTGAGGTACGCATGAGCCTGCCCGAACCCGGAGCGGGGGGCCCCGCGTCCGCCCCGCGGGGCGGTGTGAACGAGGCGCGCCGCAAGGCGATCCGTCGCTTCTTCGGCAACAAGCTGGGCGTCGCCGGCGCCGTGATCGTGCTCGCCTTCGTGCTGATGGCGATCTTCGCGCCGTGGCTGGCCCCGTTCGATCCCGCCGACCAGAGCCTGCTCACCCGCCGCCAGGCGCCGGACGCCACGCACTGGCTGGGCACCGACGAGTTCGGACGCGACATCCTGTCCCGCATCATCTACGGCGCGCGCGTGTCGCTGGGCGTCGCCATCGGATCGGTCGGCATCGGACTGCTGCTGGGCAGCGTGGCCGGCGCCATCGCCGGCTACCTGGGCGGCGTGGTCGACACGGTCGTGATGCGAATCATGGACCTGCTGCTGGCGTTCCCCTACCTGCTGCTCGCGATCGTGATCGTGAGCGCGCTGGGGCCCGGCATGATCAACACGATCATCGCCATCGCCGTCTGGACGGTGCCCGCCTTCGCGCGGGTGGCGCGCTCCGCCGTGCTGCAGATCAAGGAGCGCGACTTCGTGGTCGCCGCGATGGCGCTGGGCGCCAAGGAGCAGCGCGTGATGCGGGTGCATCTGCTGCCCAACTTCGGAGCCACCTTGGTCGTCTACGCCAGCCTCTACCTGGCGTACGCCATCCTGATGGAGTCGGCCCTGTCGTTCTTGGGCCTGGGTGTCCAGCCGCCCCGCGCCTCGTGGGCCGGCATGATCAGCAACGGCCGCAACTACCTGACTTCGGCACCCCACATCGCCACCATCCCCGGTATCGCCATCGCCCTGGCGGTGCTCGGCTTCAACCTGCTGGGGGACGCGATCCGGGACGTGTACGACCCGCGGGCGACGAAGGACGGTTGAGCACGACGTCCGGGCCTTCGCCCGCGAACGGGTCCGGCACCGGATCGAACGGGTGCACGGGACGCACGACCCGGCGGTAGGTCAGCCGCGTCAGGTCGTGCGTCACCGCGCCCTCCGTCACGGCCATCCAGCGTGCGTCGGCCCGCTCCGCCCAACCGGCCGGCAGGTAGCCGGCCTTCACGACCGCCACCCCGCCCGGCTCCGGCCGCCACCCCAACGCCGCGAGTTCGGCCGGTTCGAACGCCGGACGACGCCGTTCGCTCAGCACCACCTCGATTCGGCCGCAGGCGAGGCGGACCACCGCTCCGCCTCGCGGGTCGTGACCGCGCCCGAGAAGCGTGATGTGCAGACGCACGGTGGGCCCCTCGCCGTTCGTCAGCTGCCCACCGACCGCGACCGAGGCGGCGTCGCCCACCTGCGCGGTCGCCAGCGACGCGACGGCGGCCGGCGCGGCGATCCCCGCGATCAGCACGGGCGGACCGTCGTCGCTCGTGAGGTCCAGCGCCGCACGCAGCAGGTCGGCCCGGTCGCCCACGCCGCCCGCCCCCGGATTGTCGCCGCTGTCGGACACCACCGCGAAGCGTCCGGGCGGCAGCGTCGCGGCGCTCGCTACGGCGTCGCGCAGGCACGCTTCGGGCGGTCCCGACGGCACGGCGAAGTCGAAGTCGTCGCGGCGCTCCCAGGTCGCTCGCGCCAGCTGGCGCACGGCGTCGGTCGCGACCGCTTCGTCGTCGGCCATCACCACCGCGGCCGCGCCGGCACGCGGCTCGTCCGCGAACGGCGAACCGATCAGCACCGACGCGTCCCAGATGCCCGGTTCTTGGGCCAGCGCAGCCGCTCGGGAGAACAGATCACGCGCTGCCGGCAGCTCGCTGGCCGCCCGCTCGCCGGGCACCAGCAGCGGCAGGCGCACCCCTGCCAGGACCGGTCGCACACCGCTCCGCACCGCGCGCTGGATCGCTGCGACCGCCCGCCGGTGCGTGGCGTGCACGTCGACGTGCGGCGCGGCGGTCCGGAAGGCGACCAGGCCGTCCAGATGCCGCACCCCACGAGGACTGAGGTTGCCGTGCAGGTCGCAGCTGGCGACCACGACGCAGGCGGGCCCCACCGCCTCGCGCGCGGCGGCGATCCAGTCGCCTTCGGCGTCGTCCATGCCGGCCACGATCGTGCCGCCGTGCAGGGCCAGCCAGAGGCCGTCGGGGGACCCGGCTGCCTGCAGCGCGCGCACGAACGCGGTCTTCAGGGTTTCGTACGTCTCCCGTTCGACCGGTCCGCCGGAGAGGCAGCGTGCGAACAGGGTGCCGACCGGTTCGACGTCGTCCGGTTCGGTCAGGGCGGCGAGGTGCGGATCGCGGAGCAGCGCGTTGCCCTTCTGGACGGTGAAGTCGCCGAAGCGGAGGGGCACGGGACTGAAATGGGTGCTTTCGGCGTGCAGGCCGCCGATGGCGATGCGCATGGGGTCCTCCGGGCTCAGCGTCCGAGCACCGATGCGGTGCGGTCGATCGCCTCGCGGAGGCGGTCCATCGGTTGCAGGTAGCTGATGCGCACGTAGGCGTCCTCTTCGTCGCCGAACATCGCCCCGGGGAAGACCAGCACGCGCCCTTCGCGGAGCAGGCGGACGCAGAAGTCGGCGGCGCCCTGACCGGACGAGGTCACGTTCGTGTAGAGGTAGAAGGCGCCTCCAGGGAAGCCGTAGCTGAAGCCGAGATCGCGCACCGCGTCCATCAGGAAGGCACGCCGTTCCGCGTAGGCGTCGCGCATGGCGTGAAGGGCGTCCTTCGGACCTTGGAGCGCCGCGAGCGCTGCGTACTGCGACGGCGTGGAGGTGTTGATCGACAGGGTGTGGCGAGGTTCGGTGAGGGTGTCGATCGCGTCCGCGGGCGCGGCCAGATACCCGACGCGCCAACCGGTCATGGCGTACGTCTTGCTGAAACCGTTGAGGGTGACGGTGCGGTCCTTCATGCGGGGCAGCGCACCGATCGACAGGTGCTCGGCGCCGTCGTAGATCAGGTCGGCGTAGATCTCGTCGCTGAGCACGATCAGGTCGTGCTTCTCGGCCAGGTCGGCGATGCGGCGGATGGTGGCGGGCGGCGTGACGGCACCGGTCGGGTTGTTCGGCGACACGAGCACCAGCATCCGCGTCTTCGGCGTGATCCGAGCCTCGATCTGTTCCGGCATCAGGGCGAAATCGTCCGCCTCGTAGGTCGGGACCGGCACCGCCGTGCCCCCCACCAGGCCTACGGCGGTGTCGTAGGTGGTGAAGCGCGGCGACGTGATCAGGACCTCGTCGCCGGCGTCGACGAACGCCAGCATGCACAGCATGATCGCTTCCTGGACGCCGGCGGTGACGGCGATCTCCGAGGCGTCGTACTCCAGGTCGAAGCGGCGGAGGTCGTCCGCGATCGCTTCGCGAAGCGACGGCATGCCGTGCGGTGGGGTGTAGTGGTGCTGATTCTCGTTCACCGCTCGGATCGCGGCGTCGACGATGTGCCGCGGGGTGTGGAAGTCGGGATCGCCGCGGCCCATGGCGATGACGTCGTCCAGCGTGGACGCGATCCCCATCATCTTGGTGCGGTACGAGGCGTCCTCGATCGGGATGCGGGACGAGAGACGGCTGGCGACGGTGGAGCGGGACGGGTCGGACATGATCACCTCGACGCGTAAGACGCGAGCGTACGACGGTCCCACGGGACCGTGGCCTGGAAGCGGGAGGGAATTTCTATGCGGTCGTCGTGCACGATCATCGAATCGATCGTACGGTAGCCGTCCACGCCGGGACGGTAGATGCCGGGCTCGTTGCTGAACGCCATGCCTGGGGCGACCTCGGTGCCGTCGCCCGGCGCGAGCCACGGCGCTTCGTGCCCCTGCACCCCCATGCCGTGGCCGATGCGATGCCGGATCGCGTCGCCCAGTCCCGCCTCGCGCAGCACGCCCCACGCGGCTTCGTTGACGGCGTCGCAGCGGACGCCCGGCCGGAGCGCGGCGATGGCGGCGCGTCCGCAAGCGTCGGCCGTCCGCAGGCACCGTGCGGTGTCGGCGTCCGGCTCGCCCACGACGAAGGTGGCGCCGCTCTCGGCGTGGTAGCCCCCGACCTTGGCGCCGATGCCGGCGATGACGACTTCGCCCACGGTCGGCCTCCGCGGGCCGGGGCGGCCGTGCGGCAGGGCGGCCTGCGGGCCACTGTGGACGGTGCCGACCAGATGCAGGGTGGAGGCGGGGAACCGTTCCGCCAGGTCGGCGTCCATGACCTGGCGCGCGGCCGAGACGCTGGCCTGCAGCAGGTCGGCCTCGCTGGCGCCGTCGTCGATCCTAGCGCCGCCCTCTTCCAGGAGCCAGAACAGGACGCGGTCGGCGTAGCCCGCCGCGAGGCGGATCAGCGCCAGCTCCTCCGGCTCCTTGACGCTGCGGGCGCGGACCGCGGCGTCGCTGGCGATCAGGTCGGCGCCCTGTTGGCGCAGCGCCTCGGACCAGCGCAGGTCGATGGCGTCGACGGCGACGCGGACGCGCGAGCCAGAAGCACCCGCGACGATCCGTTCGTGGATCCACGTCAGCGGGGGCCGCAGCCCCGGGTACTCGTCGTAGACCTCGGGGCGTACGCCGTCGACCTGGGCGGCGTGCTCCTGTTCGAGGCGCGGCACGAAGAGCGTGGGCACGTCGCCGTCGGCGGGCAGCCAGAGGCCGACCGGGCGCTCCGAGCGGGAGTGATCGAATCCGCTGGCCCACACCACGTTGTCGTGTTCCAGCAGCAGGATGCCGTCACGGTCCGGTTCGAGCGTGGCGAGCAGTCGGGAGCGAAGGCGCCGGCGCGTCGCTGGGGCGAGCGGACCGGGCGGTTCCTGCGTGAACGGTGCGTGAAGGTTCGGTCGGTCGGTGTCGCTCACGTCTCCTCCGGGTCGGTCGTATCGTGGATCGCGAAGGGACCGGCGTGCCCCTTGACACGGTGGCGTCGCGATTCGGTATATTCGTGCAGAACCGTTGATTGTCGACAATCGACTGTCACCTCGTGCCAGCGTAGCAGATCGCCTCAGGGGCGATCCGCGGAGCGACCGACGCGAGAGAAAGGCGGGTGGCCCATGAACAGCTCCGATCTCGACTCGCCGACCCGGTTGCCCCGCCAGGTCGAGTTCACGAACGCGCCCCTGCGGCTCCGCATCGCCTCGGTCCTGCGCGACGCCATCCTCGAAGGCGACCTCCGACCCGGAGCGCCGCTCACCGAAACCGCCTTGGCCGAACAGCTCGAGGTCAGCCGCGCGCCCGTGCGCGAAGCGATCCGGATCCTCGCCAAGGAGGGCCTGATCGACTCGGAGCCGTACCGGGGCAGCCGGGTCCGCACCCTCGATCGGCGCGACGTCGAGGAGGTCTACAGCCTGCGGGGACTGCACGAATCGTTCGCGGTCGAGCGGATCGTGCAGGGGAGCGCTCCGGACGGGCTCGACGACCTCACCGAGATCTGCGAGCGGATGCGACGGCACGCCGACGCGGGCGACATGCGCGCCGTCAGCGCCGAGGACGAACGCTTCCACCGCCGCATGATCGAGCTGGCCGACCACACGCTCCTCGCGTCGATCTGGGCGCAACTGTCGCTGCGCGTGCGGCAGATCATGTCGCTTCGCAACCTGCAGATCGAAGATCCTCACCGCGTGGCCGAGAACCACGTACTGATCGTCGAAGCGTTGCGGTCCAAGCAACTGGACGTCGCGTTGGAACGCGTTCGCGACCATGTGCGCGAGGGGACGCAGCTGGTGATCGACGGGTGGAGCGACCCGTCGTGACCGCCACGCGGATCGTACTTGCGGGACTCGGTGCACGCGGTGCGTACTGGCGCGAGGTGATCGATCGCGATCCGCGCGCCGTCGCCGTCGCGTTCGTCGATCCCTCGCCCGAGGCGCGCACGCGCTCGGAACGCGACCGGGCGGAGGTGCCGACCTTCGCCACCGTCGCCGACGCCCTCGCGTCCGTCTCCGCCGACGCGGTCGTGCTGGCGACGCCCCCGACCGGCCGCGGTCCGGACCTGGAGGCCGTCTTCGGGGCGGGCCTTCCCGCCCTGGTCGAGAAGCCGTTGGCGCTCGACCTGGGCGAGGCCGCCGGCTTCGTGCGCCAGGCGCACGACGCGGGGACCGCGTTGATGATCGGACTGAACTTCCGCTACCTCGCCGTCACGCAGGCGCTACGTGGGCTGCTGACGGGCGGTCCCCTCGGCGATCCGGCGTTCGCACGCTTCACCTACGAACGCTGGCGCGACGGCAACCTGCCGCGCCTGAACAAGTACCCGCTGGTGATGGAGCAACCGATGCTGTGGGAGCAGAGCATCCACCACTTCGACCTGATGCGCTACGTCTACGATCGCGAGCCGCGCCGCATCTCCTGCCGGACCTTCAATCCGCCGTGGAGCCTGTACGCGAGCGACGCGAACGTGACCGCCTGGATCGAGATGGACGACGGCCTGGTGGTCGACTACCAGGGCACCTGGCAGTCGAACCACGTCGTGCCCACCTTCGAGTGGCGGACCGAGGCCCAACGCGGCGTCGCGTTCCAACGCGACATGTTCGGTCGCCTCTCCTGGGCGCTGCGCGACCAGGAGAGCCCGACGGCGGTGGACTTGCCCGAGCACGAGACCTGGATCACCGATACCTCTGGCCTGCTGGACGCGTTCTTGCGCCACGTGCGCGACGGCGCCCCGTTGGCCTGCTCCGGACTCGACCACCTTCGATCGCTCGCCATGGTCGAAGCGTGCATCGAGGCGAGCGTCGACGACCGC
>JBBDSD010000033.1:0-12672 GCA_040905065.1 Trueperaceae bacterium
GATGGCGGGCCGCACCGGCCGGCCGGCCTCGTCGACCAGCACCGCCGTGTGCATCTGTCCCGACAGGCCGATGGCGGTCACGGCGTGGCTCCCCACGCGGCCGGCGACCCGTCCGGCGACCCGTCCGACGACCTCGCGCACCGCCTCGGCGCTGCCGCGGATCCAATCGTCCGGATCCTGCTCGGCCCATCCAGGACGAGGCGTGGACAGCGGGTACGGCCGCTGCGCCTCGTCGACGATCCGGCCCGCCTCGTCCACGGCCACCACCTTGACGCCGGAGGTGCCCAGATCGACGCCGAGATGGACGGTGCGGCTCACCTGCGTGCCGCGTTCGAGAGGAAAGACCGGTCTTCGCGAGGCGGATCGGGCACGGTGAGCTCCTGGTCCAGGGGGACGGGGGTTCGGGCGGTCGAACTCCGCCATCGTACGGCCCGCGCTGGGCGAGGGTCCAGGCGAGGCTGCCCGCTCCGTGCCGCTCCGTGCCGTGCGGTCAGGGACGGACGCAGGCGACGCCCTGCTCGCGGATGTCGTCCAGCCGCCCGGCCGCGATGCCGGACACTCGCGTCAGGTCGTTCAGCGAGGCGAACGGAGCGTCGTTCCGCGCGTCGACCACGGCGCGGGCGCGAGCGGGCCCGATGTGCACGATCTCGGTCAACCGATTCGGATCGGCCCGGTTCAGATCGACGCAGTCCGGAGCAGGCCCCTCCTGTCCGGCGGCCGCCGCCGGTCCATCCGCGGCTCCCGCCTCCGGCGGCGGCTCGGCGTCGCGCGGCGCGGTGGTCCGCTCGGTCGCGACGCGGAACGACCCGTCGGCGTCAATGTGCACCGTGACGCGCCCGTGCAGGTCGGTGCGCAGAATCTGGGCGCCGCTGCCCGCGTAGAGCGCCAACGCCTCTTCGTGCGGGTGACCGTAGCGATTGTCGCGACCGACGCCGATCACCACGACCTCCGGGGACAGGACCGCCATGGCGCTGGGCGTGTCGCCGTTGCGGCTGCCGTGGTGCGACGCCAGATGCACCTGCAGGTCAGACAGAAGGTCTTCGTGATGCCGAAGCCACCAATCCCACTGCCTGGGCTCGGCGTCGCCGGGAAGCAGCGCGTCGAACGCGCCGTAGCGCACCCGCAGCCCCACGCTGTTGTCGTTCTGCCCCCACGACGGCTCATGGGGGGGCGGCAGGACCTGCAGCTCCACGTCGCCCAGGCCGATGCGGCGGCGCTCAGGCGCGAGCAGCGTCACCTCCGCAGCGATCGCCGCTTCCAACGTGCGTTCGTAGGTGCGGGTCGTGTGGGGCAGGTCGTTGTCCAGGTAGAACGCCGGCCGTAGCTCGGTCAGGACCTCGGCCATGCCGCCGATGTGGTCCGCGTGCGCGTGGCTGGCGACGGCCAGGTCCAGTCGCCCGACGCCCAATGCGCGTAGTTGGGCGACGACGTCCGACGAGCGCGGACCGGCGTCGTACAGGGCCGTCTGCCCGCCGGGGGCGCGGATCAGGACCGCGGTGCCCTGCTCTACGTCGAGAAAGATCAGCTCGAGCGCGAGGGCGACGCCCGGCATCAGGGTCGCGCACAGCGCGGCCAGCGTAGCGATCACGCAGCGCGGAACGCCGCGGAGCGTGCGGCGGTAGCAGGTCACGAGGGATGCAGGATCGGACCGGCGACGCTCACAGATCCAGGTCGCCCGATGGGGCGCGCTTCAGCCGCTCGCGCAGCGACGCGGCACGTTCGACCCGGTCGCGGGTGGCGTCGTGGTCCAGGACGAAGCGCACGCTGCTCGCGTCGCCCGAGGTCGCACGGTCGGACGCACCGTTCGTGACCAGGGCGAGGAGCACGGCGCCTTCCTCCGTGCCGATCGGGAGCCAGCTCGCGGGCAGGTCCAGCGTGCCGCCGTCGCGATCCTCGAGCACCGCCCAGGCGCCGTCCTCGATCCGGTCGACGACGTACCGCTCGCCTTCGGCGTCCGGGGGAACGTCGGCATCGGTCGCCTCCTTGCTCATCGGTGGGCCTCCCATCGGTGCGTCCGGCGACGGTACCGCAGTCGCGACCGACGAATCGACCGACGAATCGACCGACGCGGCGACCGACGCGGCGACCGACGCGGCGACCGACGCGGCGACCGATGCGGAGGGAGGGGGTGGCTCCGAGGCGGACGGAACGCACGCCGTTCCAATGAGCGAAGCGACGGCGATCCCGAGCACGACGCAGGAACGACGTCCGTGGCGAACCATGCGCGCACGGTAGGGCAGCGGGCGTGGCGACCCGACCGTGCGGCCGGGCAGGAACGGTGGGGCACGCGTCCTCCGGAGGGGTGGCGCACCGTGCCGGGTCCAGAACGACGCGGCCGCGTCCCGGGTCGGTCGCGGCCCGATGCGACGATCGACGCCACGATCGATCGGTTCCGCGACGGCGACCGGCGTGTTCGTCGGAGCCACGCCGATGCAGGCGCGCGACGGGCACGACGGCGTGGCGGTGGGCGCGTTCGACCCTGATCTGGGCGGCTGGTACCTGCGCGCGTCGCACGACGACCCGTGGACGCTTCGCCGCGCCGTGCAGGAGGTGAACGACCGCAGGCGCGCCGACGCGGGCCGGCCTAGACTGGACGTCGGTCGGTACGGATCGTGAGGCGCGACGCCCCGAACGGCGACCCGAAGGAGGCCCGCGTGACGCAGCTCGGCACTGAATCCACTCCCGACGCCGGCGATCCGCCGCGCGACGGCGTCGCCCGCTTCGTCCGCATCGGCGGCCGTCACCTGCACCTCCGCAGCGACGCGCCGGTCGGACCCGAGTCGGGACCGCCGATCACGTACCTGCACTCGCTGGGAACCGATCACCGCATCTGGGACGAGGTGGTCGCGCGGATCCGCGGACGCCGGCAGATCCGCATCGACCTGCCCGGGCACGGTCTCAGCGACCCGCCCGAGGAGCCGTGCACGAACCAAGGTCTCGCGGACGTCGTGATGCGTGCGCTGGACGCGGAGGGCGTACACCGTGCGGTGCTGGTCGGCCTGTCGTTGGGCGGCCAGATCGCGCTGCGGATCGCGCTGGACGCACCGGAGCGCGTCGCTGCGTACGCGGGGATGGACACCGGCGCGAAACTGGGCGAGCACGACGATTGGAACCGCAGGATCGACGCCGTCCTGCAGGACGGGATGGACCGGGCCGGCGACGCCATCGTGGGTCGCTGGTTCGCGCACGGCTTCGCGGAACGGGCGCCCGACACGGAGCACGGCATGCGCACCCGCCTTGCCCGCACGCCCGCTGGCGGGTACGCCGCCTGCTGCCGCGCCCTACGCGACGAGGACCTGCGCCCCCGCCTGCACGAGCTACGCGTGCCGTCGCTGGTGCTGTGCGGGGCCGAGGACCGATCCACGCCGCCCGAGCAGGTGCGCGCGTTCGCGGCGGCGCTGCCGAACGCGCGCTACCAGGAGATCGCGGGAGCCGGGCACCAGATCTGCGTCGAGCAGCCCGCGGCCGTGGCCGACGCGCTCGCAGCGTTCTTGAACGACCTGCACGACCTGGACGATGGAGGTCCCTCCGGACCCGCGTCCGACCCTCACCAGCCGATGCGTCGAAGGAACGCAAGCACCGCCTCGTCGAACGCGTCGGCCCGGTCCTCGTTCGGTAGCAGCTTCGCGTCGGCCAAAGGCAGGAACGCCGTGTCGGGTCGGGCGCGGAGGAACGGCTCCGCGTCCGCGATCGGCGTGGTGGTCGCGTCGGTGCCCCACACGATCAGGGACGGCGCCTCCACGCGCGGCCACGCCTCGGAAACGTCCTGATCCAGGTTCCCCGTCACGAACGAGAGGATCGCCCACTTCGCGAACGGGGTGCGCAGGTTGCGGTCGTACGTGGTCAGCACCTCGGGCGTCAGGGCGTCGCGACCGGCGTAGGCGTCCAGCAGGAACAGGCGTTGCACGCCCGGCTCCAGCAACGTGGCGTACAGCGCTTCGCCCAGCACGCCCGACAGGGTGCCGAACGCCGCTTCGCGCTCCGGTCCGGGCGGTCGGGCCAGACGCTCGTACCCGGTCGGCCCGATCAGCACCAGCCCGGCCACCCGCTCCGGCGACTCGGCAGCGATGCGGATCGCGTAGGCGGCGGAGAGGCCGTTGGCGACCAGGACGGCCGGCTCCGCCACGACGTCGTCCAGGAACGTCGTGAGCTGCGAGATCAGCAGGTCGGTCGTGGCCAGGCCTTCCGGCCCGCCCGAGCGGCCGAAGCCGTGCAGGTCCACGGCGTAGCTTCGGTAGCCGGCCGAGGTCAGGGCGGGCACGTTGCGGCGGTACTGGAACAGGCTGGACCCGCCCCCGACGCCGTGGATCAGGACGACCGGCGGACCCGATCCTGCGACTTCGTAGGCGACGTCGTAGCCGGCGTGTCGGGTCAGCGCGAAATGGGCGTCGTCGTTGACGGGTTCGGTCGCGTCGTTGCGGGCGGTGGGAACGCAGGCGGTGGCCACCAGCGCGAGAGCGACCAGGAGCAGCGGAATCGTGCGGCGTGCACGTCGAGGGGAGGGGATCATGCGTCGACGGTACGCGCGTCGGCGCGCCCGGTTGGCGGGATGGGTCACGGTCCGTCAGGGGGTTGCGGCAACCTCCGCCAGCACCTGCTGGAAGCGATCGGTCTCCCTCGGCGTGTACAGCACGAAGCGGACCTCGCGTACGGTGCGGAGTTCGGGAAGCTGGTCCAGGACCGTCCGAACCGCGACGCGGGCTCCGTCGTCGAATGGGTACCCGTAGGCTCCGGTCGACACGGCCGGTACCGCCACCACCCGGGCCGCGTGCCGCTCGGCCTCGTGCAGCACGTTGCGGTAGCAGGCGGCCAGCAACTCCTCGGCCGGCTCGTCCACGCCGAAGACCGGTCCCAGCACGTGAATCACGTAGCGATTCGGGAGCCGGTGCCCGCCGGTCGTGACCGCCTCGCTGGGCCGGATCGGGCCCAACGGCACCGCTTCCGTCGCCAGGCCCGGACCTGCCGCTCGGTGCAAAGCCCCCGCCACGCCGCCCCCGATGGTCAGTTCGGGGTTGGCGGCGTTGACGACGGCGTCGGCGTCCGGCTGATCGGCGATGTCGCCGTGCACGGCGCGGATCGTGATGCCGTTCCGGTCGATGCGGTCGGTCGTTCCCTGTCCGTCGTTCATGGAATCAGCCTAGGACACGTGGGCCGACGTTCGCACTCCGCGTCGCGACGTGCGCGCCCGCTTCTGCCCATGCCGTACGATGCGCCTGGTCCGAACGGTGGAGCCGTGCGGGTCCGGACCGCAGCACGTGCGCGATCGTCACGAACCGTGCGACGAGGACGCCGAGGTCGGCGGCGGAACCGATCGCATGCGCTTGCGAAGCACGCTCGCCAGCACCAGGCTGATCACCAGCAGGCTGCCCGCCACGGCCAGCAGTTCGGTATGGACGGTCAGGCTCGCTTCTGCCAGGGTGCCGTCGACCGATGCGCCTGCCAGTACGGCGGTGGTCATCGTCAGTGCGTTGCCCAGCGATACGCCGGCCAGGAAGCGGACGAACGGAATGCGCAGCAGTCCCGAGGGGAAGTTCACCATGTCGGCGTGCAGGTACATCAGACCGCCGGCCACGACGCTCTCGAACCCGCGCCGACGGAGCATGCTCACGAAGCGCCAGCGCTTCGCCAAGCGGTCTGGCAGGCCGGGCGACCCGAGCGAACGGCCGACCCCGTACCCGGCGGTGGCGGAGAGCAGCGTTCCTGCCAGCGCCAGCACGAGCCCGGGCCACGCCCCCACGAAGAAGCCGGTCGCGAGGTTCAGCATCGTGATCGGGAGAAGCAGCACCGGACGCAGCAGGTAGAGGGCCAACAGGCCTGCCGGCGCCCAGGCCTGCTCCGACGTCGCGTCGATCCCGACCAAGAGCGTTTCGATCGGTCCACCGTCCGAGGCCCGCACGATCAGCCAGAAGCTGGCGAGTAGGACCGCCCAGACGCTCAGAGCCAGGAGGCGCCACGTGGTGCGGAGCCGTCGTGCCGCCGCGTCGGTGTTGGTCGATCGGCCCTCGGCCGGGTCGGACGTCACACGTCACTGTAGCGCTACCGAGGACCGGCCGCCGTTCCTGCCCGACTCAGTCGTCGAACCTCAGTCGTCGAACGATGCCGTGTCCCAGAACAGGCGCTGATCGTTGAAGTAGGGGCGACCTTCGGCGACGTGGCAGGCGATGCAGGCGTTTCGGGCTTGCAGGAACGCCTCCTGCGCGGCCGGACGGTCGCCGGCCTCGAGCGCCTCGTCGACCGCGACCCAGGCGGTGTCGAGGAAGATGGCGTCGCCGTTCGCCTGCCGTCCCGGGCGCCGCATGAACCCGTCCTGCATGCTGCGCTCGATGCGACCCCAGTTCCACTGCGCCAGTTCGAGGTTGTCGTCGGCGATCGACTCGTACGCGCCTTCGTAGTAGTGCCGGACCTCCCGCATCGCCGGCGCGAACCCGCCGAACATGCCCTGGATGCGGCTCCAGCGTTCGGTGTCGTCCGCCGCACCGAGCAGCCAGTCGCGTGGCCGCAGATCGTCCTGTTGCGCGACGACGACCGTCGTCGCCAGCAGCGCCACGGCCAACCCCCCGATCACGAACCCTTGCAGAAACCTTCGCATGCTCCGTCCTCCTGACGTTCCGGATCGATCGGTCTCGCCGAAGCGAGCGTTCCGGGGACGCATGCATCGGCGTTCTTGCTCGGTCGCTTCGAACGTCTGCATGGTAGGGCGGTCCGGTTAGCGGGGCGTAAGCAGCAAAGAAGATGGGGGACGCCACGCCCCTGCTGCCTCCACGCGTCGTCGGCCGTGGGGAGGGGGTTGCGGGCGTCCGTCGCCCATCCCGAGGCGCAAGCGCGGTCCGTCGTCTACGCCTCGTCGGCCGCGCCCATGCGCACCACGGCCGCATGGGCGACGCCGTCGTCCACCAGCGGGAGGCGGGGCGTGGGTAGCGGGGCGCCGTCGAGCTCGACCGCGTGGACGCCGCGGGACACGCCGTGCGGGTTCTCGACCTGGATCCGGTACCAGGTGGCACCGTAGCGATAGTCGATCTCGAACTCTTTCCATGCCGCGGGGATGCACGGTTCGATCACCAACGCCGCCCCTTCGCGCCTGATGCCGAGGATGGCCTCGAGCCCGAGGCGGTACATCCACGCTGCCGATCCGGTGTACCAGCTCCAGCCGCCGCGTCCGACGTGGGGAGCGACCCCGTACACGTCGGCGGCGACGACGTACGGCTCCAACCGGTAGCGCGCGGCCGATTCTGCGTCGGAGGCGTGACGGAGGGGGTTCAGGCGGTCGAACAGGGCGTGGGCCCCGTCCCCATCGCCGGACCGGGCGCACGCGAGGGCGAACCACAGCGCCGCGTGCGTGTACTGCCCGCCGTTCTCGCGCACGCCAGGAGGGTAGCCCTTGATGTAGCCGGGATCGTGCTCCCCCCGGTCGAACGGGGGAGCGAGGAGCAGCACCAGTCCGTCCTCTTCGCGCACCAGGTGCTCGCGCACCGAGGCCATCGCCCGTGCGCTCCGCTCCGGATCGGTCGGGCCCGCCAGCACCGACCAGGCCTGCGCGATGGCGTCGATGCGCGCCTCGTCCCCCGCGTGGCTGCCGAGCGGCGTTCCGTCGTCGTAGAAGGCGCGCAGGTACCAGTCCCCGTCCCACGCGTGCGCTTCGATGGCGCGACGGTAGGCGTCCGCCTGCTCGCGGTATCGCTCGGCGCGGGTCGGCTCGCCGCGTGCGTCGCACAGCGGTGCGAACCGCTCCAGGGTGGTGATCAGGAACCAAGCCAACCAGACGCTCTCGCCGCGGCCGTCGGCTCCGACCCGGTTCATGCCGTCGTTCCAATCGCCTCCGTCCATCAACGGTAGGCCGTGCGCTCCACGGGTGGCGGCTCGATCGAGGGCGCGACAGGCGTGGACGTAGAGGGGGAACGCCTCTTCGGTCGAGGGGAATCGGTCGAACCGTTCGTGTTCGTCGGGTGCGAGCTCCGGTGCGCGCAGGAACGGCACCCGCTCGTCCAGGACCGCTGCGTCGCCGCTCCCCTCGACGTAGTGCGCCGTCACGAACGGGAGCCAGACCAGGTCGTCGGAGATGCGCGTCCGCACCCCACGGCCCTCGTGCGGGAGCCACCAGTGCAGCACGTCGCCCTGCTCGAACTGGTGGCGCGCCGCCTGCAGCAGCTGCTCGCGTGCGGTGGCCGGATCCACGTGCAGCAGCGCCATCGAATCTTGCAGTTGGTCGCGGAATCCGAAGGCGCCGCTCGACTGGTAGAACGCCGATCGGCCCCACATGCGGCAGACGAGGCTCTGGTACAGGAGCCAACCGTTCAGCATCAGGTCCATCGCCGGATCGGGGGTGCGCACGCGTACCGTCCCGAGTCGCCGCTCCCACGCCTCCGAAACGTTCTGACGGCCCAGCGCCACGGCGTCGGGGCCGCGGTGACGGCGGACGAGTTCCTTCGCCGCTTCGCGGTCCTCCCCCACGCCCACGAGGAACGCGACCTCGTCGCTCGCGCCGGCTGCCAGGTCGACGTGGAGCTGCAGCGCGGCACACGGATCGCTTCCCGCCTCGACGCGGCCCGACAGACCGATCCGAGCCAGCGCCGCCGGTCGACGCGTGCTGCCGTCGCGGCCCAGGAACTCCCGTCGGTCGGCGGTGACGCCGTGGGGAGGGCGATCGCCGGCCAGGAAGGCGACCTGGTGCGCGAACGCCTCGCGGAACGGGTTGCGCGCCAGCAGCGCACCCAGATCGGCGTCGTACTCGGGAATCACGTGGGCTCCACTGCTCTCGCGCGCATGACCCAGAACCCATGCGAGGTAGTACGTGGCCGTGATGCGGCGCGGCCTCGCCAAGAGGTTCGTGAGGCGCAGGCGGACGACCTTGACCGGGGCGTCGTCCAGAACGAACACCTCCATGCTCTGATCGAGGCCGTGGCTGCGGTGCTCGAAGGTGGTGTGTCCGTGCCCGTGGCGGACCCGGTACGGGAGACCCGCGGGAATCGGCTGCGGCGTCGGCGTCCACACGTCGGTGGTCTCTTCGTCGCGAAGGTAGAGCACCTCGCCGCTGGGGTCGCCCACGGGATCGTTGGACCATGGCGACAGGCGGTTCTCGCCACTGTTCACCGACCAGGTCGTGCTAGAACCGGCTTCGCTGACCAAGCAGCCGAACTCTGTGTTGGCCAACACGTTGATCCAGGGCGCGGGGGTGGATCGCTCCTGCAGGTAGGTTACGTACTCTCGGCCGTCCGGGGTGAAACCGCCCCAGCCGTTGTCGAACCGTAGGTCGGTGGGGCGCGGAAGCGGCGGCGTGTCGGGATGGTGATCGGGGCGGCGATGCGACGGTTCGAGGGCTGGCAGGCCCTCCTTCGGCGCCGTTGGGAACGCGACGAGCTCGGAGCCGGCGGAATCGTTCACGACCACACGGGCCGCCGCTTGGAGAAGGACGCGGCTGGACTCGTCCATGTGCGCCGCCGACAGGACGAAGATGCCGCCGGGCCGGTCCTGCCAGACCTCGTCGCCGGCCGATGCGACGAGCCGCCGAACGGCGTCGCGCGTCGTCTGCACGTACCCTTGGTCGAGCTCGTTCAAGATCACCAGGTCCACCACGAAACGCTGGCTGCGCCACAACCGATGGATCTTCAGCAGCGTGCGTACCGTGTCGACGTCCTCGACCGAGCGGAGGCGTAGCAACAGGATCGGGTGATCGCCGGAAATGCCGTGCGTCCAGAGGCCCGACGGGCCGGAGACGTTGCTGCGCAAGATCGCCGTGTCGGCACGCGCCGACGCATCCGAGTACAGCAAGCGCGACAGGAGCCGGTCCGCGCTCGCCGACTCGGCCGTATCGAGCCCCACGCGAGCCGCCACCTGGTTCTGGCGCGCGCCGGCGTCGAGGAAGGCGGCTTCGATCCGGTCGCGTTGGCCGTAGCGCCGCGCCACGTCGAGCACGGACCGGGCCGATCCACCGGCGATCGTCACGAACGACATGCGCACGGTGGCGTGGGGCGGGATTTCGACGCGCGTGCGGAGGGCGAACACCGGATCGAGCGTCGATCCGAGCGTGCCCGAGAGGCGGGGTGCGCGCAGCCCCGCGGGATCTCCTGCGTGGCCGTGACGTCCGAGGAAGCGTTCTCGGTCGGTCTCGACCTCCGGTGGCGGATGATCGCCGTGCTCGTGGACCAGGCGGTGGACGAGGTAGGCGGGCGCATCGTTCGTGCTGCGGAGGCGGCGGCGGAACAGGAGCCCGTCGTCCTCGGCGCGCCACGAGCACTCGACGAACATCTTGGCGAACGCGGGGTGGCGAAGGTCGGCGCCGTGAGGGGCCAGGGCGACTTCGCCATAACTGGTCACGGCCAAGCGGCGGACCGTGTCCCCGTGGTTGATGAGCGTGACGCGGCGAATCTCCGCGTCGTCCCGTGGCGGCACGATCACCTCGAGGCGCGTGCTCACGTCTCCGTCGCGACGGTGGAAGGTGACCTGGTGGGAATGGAACGTCACGCGCGCGTCCTGGCCCGGCGCGTCGACCGGTCTGGGGGTCGCCGACCAGGTCCGGAGCAGATCGAGGTCCTGCACGTACGTCCACTGTCCCCAGGCGTCGCACGTCGGGTCGCTGCGCCAGCGCGTCAGGTCCAAGCCTTCCCAGCGGCTGGCGCCGGCCCCTGCGTTGGTCAGGAACAGGGTGTACCGTCCGTTGGAGAGGGCGTGGACCTCGGGGCTGTGCGTGCGCACCGGCACGTCCCAGGGCTCGACGGGTGGCGCGTGAAAGCGTGGACGCACGACCTCCGTCCCATCGTCCCGCTGGATCCGCTCGTCGGGCGTGACGGGTGCGAGGTGCTCGTGGAGCAGGATCTCGTTCGTTTGCACCCGCGCGTCGGCGTGGAAGCGTTCGATGAACCGGTCGCCGTGCAGCACGTTGCAGAGCGCCATGAAGGCCATTCCGTGATGGTGGACCATGAACGACCGCACCACGGTGTAGGGGTCGCCCGGCCCGAGACGGGCGTGCGAGTAGTCCAGGGCCTCGTAGAAGCCGTACCGCCCCAACGCGCCCGCCGCGACGAGTCGGTCGAGATTCTCGGCCGCGTCGTGCGGGGCCCACGGCAGCGCCATCAGCGTCGCGTACGGCGCCACGACCTGACGGCCGGTCGCCTCGTGGGACAGGGCGAGGTCGGGCACGCCGAAGGCGCGGTACTGATAGTTGTGTTGCGCGTCCGTGCGCGCGTAGCCCGATTCGGAGGTTCCCCACGGCACGCCGTGCTCCCTCCCGAAGGCGATCTGGCGTTCGATCGCCGTGCGGCAGGCGTGCGCCAGGAGACTGTGCTCGGGGGTGCGCATGAACAGGGTCGGCATCAGGTACTCGAACATCGTTCCGCTCCACGACAGCAGCACCTGCGTGCCGTCCACCACGGCGGTCGGCCGGCCGAGATGGAGCCAATGGCTGGGCTCGACCCGGTCGAGGGCGATCGCCATGAAGGAGGCGATGCGCGCCTCGGAGGCCAGCAGGTCGTACGAGTGCACGTCCTCGCGGTCGTCGTCGACGTGGTAGCCGATGCGGAACAACTTCCGTTCCGGGTCGAACAGAAAGTCGAGGTGCGTTTCTTGCAGGTACCGCTCGGCGTGCGCCGCGAGCGCGTCGGCGTCACGGTGCAACCCGACGACGACCTCGTCGGCGGCGTCCAGGGCCGAGCGCAGGCGCGTCCGTCGTACCGTCTCCTCGTCGTCCGCCGGGCCGAGTTCGTTCAGCGCGTCGCGAACCGTGCGGTAGGCCGCGGGGAGGTCGCGGTAGGCGAGGTGCGTCGGAAGCGCGTCGAGGACCGGTGCGAGGGCCGCGACGTGGGCGTCGGGTCGCAGCCACGGAAGCACGGTGTCGCGCCCCTCCCGCATCGTGTCCACCTGCAGCTGCAGACGGCCCAGCCAGATGCCCAGGTCGGCGAGCTGCTCGTGCCCGACGTCGCTCACTCCCGTGCGTACGCGCGTCAGGAGCGTCCGCTCCAGGTCGGGCAGGGCGTCCGACGACAGTTCGTCGATGAGCGGCGACCACGTCTCCGGCCGGTCTTCGGCCCGCTCGATGCGATCGCGGAAGGCGAGGATCCGGTGCGTGAGGTCGTCGTCCTGGAGCGCCTCCGCCGTCTCGTTCAGGAGGTCCACCAGGGTTCGGAGTCCCTCCAGTCGGCGCCAGCGCAGCACCGGACCGTCGCCGACCTCGAGGCACGCTAGGCGTACGACGACCAGAAGGCCGAGGAGATTGCCGCTGTCGACCGTCGAGACGTACTTCGGGTGCAGGGGCCGGAGCGTGCGGGTGTCGTACCAGTTGAGGAAGTGGCCGCGGTGGCGCTCCAGCCGGTCCAGCGTCGCGAAGGTGTTGCCGAGGCGCAGCAGGAGATCGCGCGCTCCCAGGAAGCCCGCGTCGTGGGCGCCCACGGTGGTCGCGAGAAGAAGGCCGATGTTGGTGGGGGAGGTGCGGTGCGCGACGTCGCCGCGCGGCGACTCCTGGAAGTGGTCCGGAGGCAGCCAATGATCGTCCGGCCCCACGAACCGTTCGAAGTAGAGCCAGGTCCGCCTCGCGATCGTGGCCAGCCAACGCTGCTGGTCCGGCGACAACGTTCGATCGGGCTTCGGTACGGGACGATCCAGAACGTGGGCCACGTGGGGCGAGAGGGCCCAGGCGAGCAGGAACGGAAGCGCGGCGGGCCACGCTTCGGGACGAAGTCCGAC
>JBBDSD010000034.1:0-12604 GCA_040905065.1 Trueperaceae bacterium
GGCGGAACGGTGGCGAACTCGTCGTCGACGATGTGCAGGGCGGTGTCGCAGATGCCGGCGGCGGCGACCTCGAGGATCACCTGGCCGGGCGCGGGCGTGGGGTCGGAGATCTCGACGACGCCGACGTGGTCGTCGTGGTCGCTACGGGTCAGCGCACGCTGCGCGTCGGGCCCGAGGCACCGCGCACGGCGAAGGTCCAGGCGTCGATGCGACGCTCGGCGTCGCGTTCGGGACGCTGCGTGAAGGCCGCGTCGGGATCGTCACCGGCGAACCGCGCGCTCGCACCTTCGCTCGACGTGGTCCTCGTCATGTCGAAGCTACCGCTCCCTTCGGTGTACGCGTAGCGACCGTCGATCGAGCGGTTTCCCTGGATCGTTCCGGTGAACTGGATCGTGCCTACCCTGAATGCCACGTCCCCGTCGCCACCCGTGCCGGTGACGGTGCCCGTGACGACGTTGCAGGCCGTGCTCCCGTCGATGGCGACGAAACAGTAGCTGCCGTCCAGGACCCCTTCGGACGTCGTGACCTCCATGGCGTGGCTGCCCAGGGTCCCCACCGCGTCGTCGCGCAGCGTGCCGGAGTAGGTCCCGTTCAGCGCCGTGGGTCGAGGAGCTTGGCAGGCGGACAGCAGCAGCGCGGCCAGCGCTGCGCAGGCGACGGTTCGAACCGTGGTCGACGTCACCGCTCAGGCTCCGTTCGGTACGAACCGGAGCGGGAAGCGGGCCGAGGCTGCGGGGGCATCGTCCGTGGCCGAGACGGTCCGGACCACCACGTGAGCCGTGAACGATCCGTCGGGATTCCGCGACGCGTTGGCGAAGTCCACGCTCGCGACCTGCAGGGTGTGGCTCCACATGTTCGAGGTCGCGGCGTCGATCACCATCGGCACGACGCCCAGCAGGAAGTTGCCGAAGAACCAGCCGTTCACGGTCCGGCGCACCATCACCGTCTCGGAGACGAAGCCGGCCAGCTCGAAGGTGAGTTCGTAGTCCGACGTCTTCGAGAGCGTGAAGTGGGTCGGCGTGGTTCCCGTCATGCGCTCGCCGTTGGAGATGCCGATCGCCGTGACGTGCGCTCCGCTGGGCGTGGAGCGCGCCTCCAGCGTGGAGGGGCCACCGGCGAAGATCGTGGCGCAGCCCGCAACCAACCAGGTCGCGAGCAGCAGCGTTGCCATCGTGGTCGTTCGTGGTCGCATCGTGTCGACCTCCTTTCGATCGACGCGGACCCCACGGGCGCTTCCGGAGGAGGATGAGCAGGTCGTCGTCGGGACGGCGCGACGGGGCGCAGCGACCCGGCGCGAGGCTCGGGCCCGTGGGGAGCGTCAAGGAAGACGGTACGGAGGCGATGCGACGGAAAGCGACGCACGTGCGCGCGACGCGGAGGCGGGCGGGGTGACGGGCCGCCTGGTCAGCCGTCCGCGTCGTACCGTGCCGCCGCTGCCCGCAGCTCCGTCGCGATGCGTTCGCGCACCTGGGGCGGATCCAGCACCTCGATCTTCGGGCCCCACCCCAGCAGGAACGACAGCAACTCGTGCAGGTCGCCGTCGGCGGCCAGGTTGCCGTGCACCTCGACCGTGAGCGAACCGTCGGCGGCCTCGTCGGTCACCTGCAGGTCGGGCCCGTCCGCGCGGCGCTCGCGGAACCAGAACGCCACCTCCGGCGCGGCGCGGATGCGGACGCGGACCGGTTCGCCCACCACGATGCCCCAAGCGCCCCGCATGTGCTCCAGCGGATCGAAGTCGCTCGGGATGACGTACCGGTCGGCCAGCAGGCGAGCGCGCTCCATGCGGGCCAGCTTGTAGATGCGCACCTCGCCGGCGTGCAGCCGTTCGTACGCCAGCACGTACGGCTTTAGGTTGCGGCGGTTCAGCTCGTAGAACCAGACTTGCAGTTCGACCCAGCGCGCGCGGCCGCTGCGGGCCGAGGCGTAGCGACAGCGCAGCACCCGGCCATGGAACCAGGCCTGCGCCACCAGGTCGAGGATGCGGTCGTCCGGGCCGGGCGCCAAGTCGTCCACCGCTCGGATCAGCGGGCCGCGGGCGGGGTCGGGCAGCTGCTGGACCAGCTTCTCGAGAGCGCGGCGGTAGTGTCGCTCGCCCACGCCGGTGTGGATCAGCAGGCGCGTGGCGCTGTGGACGGCCAGCGCCTCGACCTCGTTCAGGGCCGAGGCGCGCCGCTTCAGGGCGTAGCGATGGTCGCGCTCGGTCAGGTCGTGCCCCAGGGTGCGCAGATCGATCAGGTCCCGCTCGACCGTGCGGCGGGTGACGCCGAACGCGCGGGCCAGCTCGGCCACGCCGTGCGGACGGAGCGCAAGACGGTCGACCAGCGCCGTGAGGCGCGCGGCCTTGCCGGTCGTGCGGGTGGGGGCGGCGTCCACCGGCACCTGCGGACGCGGGGTGCGGGGTCGACGGGCCACGCGGTGCACCGTACCGCGAACCGGTACGACGTACCGGCCGGTGCGGGCCCTCAAATGATCGTCAGTCGCGCTGCAGCGTCAACGGTCCTCGCGGCGACAGCGTCAGCCCGGTGCGGGGCGACGGGTCGCCGCCCACGACGCGGGTGCGGCCGTCGGCGAACGGCGCGAGCGCCACCTCCATCATCAGCTTCGCCAGGTGCATGCCCAGGCAGATGCGTTCCCCCGCGCTGAACGGGATGTAGCCCCACGGCGGCGGCTTGGCCTCGAACCGGTCCGGCACGAACCGTTCTGGCTGGTCCCACAGGTCGGTCCGGAGGTGCGTCAGGTAGGGGCTGTAGAACACCAGCAGGCCGGCGGGGAAGGTGCGGCCTTCGAACGTGAACGGGGCAGCCGACACGCGGCTTCCCAGCCAGCCGGCTGGATGCAGCCGCTGCGTCTCCTTGATCAGCAGGCGGATCCGTTCCGCGTCCAGCGGTGCGTCCTGCTGCGCCAGGTACCAGAGCGCCCATGCAAGCGTGTGCGCGGTGGTGTCGAACGCCGCGGCCAGCGATACGCGTACCTCCTCGACCACGTTCTCGAGGTGCGCCAGGTGCGCGATCAGCGAGCCGTCCGGTGGGTCGTGCGCCAAGGCCCGCAGACGCGCGTTCACGCGCCGGAACGCCAACGGCCTGGGCAGCAGCGGACCGGGCAACGGCCGGTGCAGGGGCGCGAAGAAGGCGTGCAGCTCCTGCTCTGGGTAGCGCCCTCCGAAGAAGGCGTCGTTCAGCATGTCCGGCACGGCGTGCAGCGACCAGGCCAGCGCATCGAAGCGGTCGCTGGGCAGGTGCCGCGCTACGCTCGCTTCGAGCCGTTCGCGCAGCACCGCCAGCGCGCGGGCGTGGAAGGTGGGGTTCAGTTCTTGGCGGCGCGGTCGGTGCTCCGGTTCGTCGGTCATCACCACGCCGCCGTTCAGGTACGGGCTCAGTTCGCTCAGGCTGCCCTTGCTGCGGAACGTTTCCAGATCGCCCAGCACCAGCCGGTTCCAGGCGGGCGACGACCCGACCACCGCAGGGCGCCACAGGCGCAGCAGGAACGGCTCGCCGCCGGCGGCCCCCTCGCGCAGCAACGCCAACGGGTCGCGTCCCCAACGCCCCAGGTGGCCCGCGACCGGCTGCGCGGTGGGCGAGGGGAGGGGTGGCAGGTCGCGCACGGCGGCGCGGTGCACCTTCGCCCCGGTCGTAGCGCGGTTCACGTGGGGTAGTCCCGTCCCTTCCAGGTGCGCGTGGGGGCCATCGCGCGCCGGTAGACCGGCAGCGCCGCCAACGGCGCCAACGGCATCAGCAGCGCTTCGGCGGGCGCGCCGCGGCCGGTGACGTGGTTGACCAGCACCCGCTCGATCAGGGCCAGCCCGATCGGCAGCGCCCAGAACGCTCCGTGCGGGATGGCGCCCAGCAGCGCGGCCGGGAGCAGCAGCAGCGGCGCCGTGTAGACCACGCCGTGCCAGACGGCCCCGGCGGTGAGCAGGGCGCGCGAGCCGCCGTGCGCCGCCAGCAGGCTCTTGGCGAGCCCCTGCACCAGCGCGTCGTCGCTGCGGTACATGCGGACCTCGACCGCGTCGGCGCCGAGGGAGAGACCCAGGCGGAGGCCGGCGCGCCGGACCCGCTGTCCCAAGCGGATGTCCTCGACGATCTCGCCGCGCACGGCGCGGTGGCCGCCCAACTGGTGGTAGGCGTCGCGCCGGAAGGCCAGCAACTGCCCGTTGGCGGCCGCGGCGGCGGGGATCGGCAGGCGCAGGAGCGGGAACGGCAGGAACGAAAGCAGCACGTCGTCGATCAACGGCAGCAAGGTGCGCTCCAGCAGCGAGGTGGCGCGCTGGCGCGGGAACACCGAGAACGCGTCCGCCCGCTGCCGCCGCATTTCGCGCGTGACGGCGTCCAGCGCGCCCGGTTCCCAGCGGACGTCGGCGTCGGTGAACACCAGCAGTTCGGCGTCCGTCGCTTCGCTCAGCTGGTGGCAGGCCCAGGTCTTGCCGGTCCACCCGTCCGGAAGCGGCCGCCCGCGCACGATCTGGACGCGCGGATCGTCGCCGGCGATCTCTCGGGCCAGCGCGAACGAGTCGTCGCTGCTGGCGTCGTCGAGGAGCACGATCGCGTCGGCGTCCTGTGCCAGCAGGCGTGGCAGCGTGATCGGCAGGTTCTCGGCCTCGTCCCGGACGGGCACCAGGATCGCGGTGGTGGGCCGGTCCTGGTCGGGCGGCACGATGCGCAACTTCGGCATCAGGAACAGGTTCACCGCGATCCCGCCCAGCTTCAGCGCCAAAAAGCCGGCAACGGCCCAGAAGAGCGCGGCGAACGCCGCGTCGATCGGGCCGGCGATCGTCACGAGGTCGCGCCTTCGCGCCGGCCGCGCAGGGCGGCGAGCCGTTCGTCCCAGCTGCGGGTGCCGCGCACCAGTTCGCGGAAGCCGGGAAGGGGACGGCGTGGGTCGGCGGCGGCCAGATCGGCGTCCAGGTCGGCCAGGCGTTGGGCCAGCACCTCGCCGACCGGGCGGTCGCCTACGGGCGCGAAGTCCAGGTACGCCTCGGCCGCTTCGTGCCCTCGCAGCACCACGCGCGTCGCGACCGCCCAGCCGGGGGCGCCGCTGGCGTGCAGCAGCCAGTCGGCACCCGGCCGCACCTCGCCCAGGGGACCGGCGGGCTTCAGCTCCCCCTCGGGAAAGATCACCACGATCCCGCCGCGCTGGAGCAGGCGGACGGCGTCACGGACGCGGTTCGCCGGCACGCCGCCCAGGTGGCGCAGCACCCCGAAGCGTGCCAGGCTGTCGGGATCGACCAGCACCCGCACCGTCCGACCGCGGTCCCAGAGCGGGACCACCGCCACGAAGCCGTCCCACCAACCGTGATGGTTGGCGGCCCACACGAAGCCGTCCGATTCCGGAGCGTCGTCGGTCCAGAGGCCGTCCGGTCCGCCGCGCGCCCAGACGCCGCGCAGGCGGCCGCGAACGGTCCTGCGGATCCCCGTCCGGAAGAAGCGTCCGATCGGCCCCACGCGGTCGCGAGCGCGAGGCGCGGTCGCGTCGCTCACGGGGTCGCGTGGGGTGCTGCGTGCGGATCGCCGTCGGCGGCGCGGCGAAGCCAGCGGGCGCGCAGGCGGCGTATCAGGTCGGGTCCCATGTCCAGGAACGCTACCAGCCCTTGCGCCACGATCAGGTTGGTCATCAGGAAGAAGGTGGCCTCCTCGATCGGCAGGCCGACCAGGTGCACGCCGGTGGTGAGCGGTTCGGAGATCCACCAGATGCCCGCTCCGATCGCGATGCGGTCGGCGATCCACAGGTACGCCGTCGGGACCACGATCGACGTCGCGGCCAGGCGGCGCCACGCCCACAGCCGGTGCCCGGCGACCGCGGTCTGCAGCGCCGCGATCGGCGCGGCCCACGCCAGGATCAAACCCAGGTAGGTCCACGACGCCCCGGCCACGATCATCCCCGCACCGGCCGCCGCGACCGCCAGCCAGAACGCCGTGGAGACCGTGCGGACCGCGACGCCGGTCGCGTGCGGCACCTGCGCGGGCCCAGCGCCGCGACGGGCGTCGCGCCGGGCCAGGTGGAACAGGAACAGGCCGGTCAGGATCGGTTGCAACAAGAAGAAGGCGTACTCCTCGACCGGGACGTAGCCGATCGTGGCCAGCACCCGGCCGGGCGGGTACCCCCACACCTCCCGGTACACCAGGTAGTTGTCCCACGGCGTGGTCCAGAGCAGCGCCAGCAGCACGATCGTGCCCAACGCCCACCGAGCGGGCGCTCCGGTCGCGGCCAACGTGCCCGCCCACGAGCCGCGGTCGCGCCAAGCGGCCCAAGCGAGCAGAAGGATCGGGGGGAGGAGGAAGACCAGGTGGAACTGCAGGTAGGTCATGGGGTCGGAACGTCGTTCGGATCGTCGTGCTGTGCCGGGCGAGGCTCGTCGGGGTCGTGCGCTTCCGTGCGTGCGTCGCTCTTCGCGGCGGCTCCAGACGTGAGCGTCCCGGAGGCCAGATCCTCCTCGACCAGGCGCGCGGTCATCTTGGCCGACATCAGCACGCTGGGCGTGCCCGCCCCCGGCTGGGCGCCCTGCCCGACCGTGTACAGCCCCGCGATGCCGCGGTGCCGGTTGTGCGTCCGCAGCCAGGCGCTCTGCCGCAGAATCGGTTCCGGCCCGAAGCCGTTGCCCAGCCAGGCGTTCAGGGTGCGCGCGAAGTAGTCGGGCGTCACGAAGCTGCGCGTCACGATCCGTTCGCGCAGGTTGGGCACGTAGCCGCGGTCGTCCAGCATCGCTACCAGCCGGTCGGCCATGCGCGGACCCTCGACCGACCAGTCCAGGTCCGCCGTCAGGTTCGGGACCGGCACCAGGGTGTAGGCGGCGTGATGGCCGGGCGGCGCCAGGCTCGGGTCGGTCAGGGTGGGCACGTGCAGGTACTGCGACAGGTCGTCGTTCAGCACCTTGCGGTCGAACACGTCGCGCAGCAGGTCGCGGTAGCTGCGGCCCAACAGAATCGAGTGGTGCGCCAACGGCAGCGGGTTCCCATCGTCCCGGAACCCGAAGTACAGCACGAACAGCGACATGCTCTGGCGGCGCAGGTGGGCGCGGGCGGTCTCGGTCGGGGTGCGGGCCTCTTCGGGCAGGAGCCGCAGGGCGGTGTGGACCGCGTCGGCGTTGGACGCCACCAGGTCGGCCGGCACGGTGGTGCCGTCGGCCAGCGTGACGCCCCGTGTGCGTCGCCGAGCGCCGTGCCCTTGGACCTCGATCCGGTCCACCGCGGCGCCGTAGCGGATCTCGCCCCCCAGCTCCTCGAACTTGCGGACCAGGCCGTTCACCAGCGCGCCTGTGCCGCCCATCGCGTAGTGCACGCCCCAGGTCTTCTCCACGAAGTGGATCATGGCGTACAGCGCCGGCACCCGCAGCGGATTCCCACCGATCAGCAACGGTTCGAAGCTGAACACGCGCCGCATCTTGTCGCTCTTCAGGTAGCGGCTCACGAAGGCGTAGAGCGGCCGGACGGCGTCGAGGCGCAGCAGTTCCGGCGCGACCTTCAGCATGGCGCGCAGGTCGCCGAAGTGGGTGTAGCCGAGCTGCAGGAAACCGCGCTCGAAGATCTCCTTCGCCGCCGCGTGGAAGCGGTCGTAGCCGTCCAGGTCTTCGGGCGCCAGCCGCGCGATCTGCGCGCGGGTGCTCTCCCGGTCGCCGTCGTAGTCGAACCAGGTGCCGTCGTGAAAGTGGATCCGGTAGAACGGCCGGATCGGCACGATCCGCACGTAGCGGCGGGTGGCCGGCCCCCCGCTGCTGCCATCCTCGGCGAGCGGCGGGGTGGCGTACGGATCGGCTGGGAAGTCGGGCGCGTCCAGACCGGGCCTGCCGACCTCGAGCGAGAACAGCTCTTCCAGGAAGTGCGGCACCGTCAGCACGGTGGGACCCATGTCGAAGGTGAAGCCGTCCTGGGTGCGGACCGCCGCGCGCCCGCCGGGACCGGGCAGCTTCTCGAGCAAGGTGGTGCGCACGCCCAGGCTCTGCAGGCGGATGCCGAGAGCCAGGCCGCCGAAGCCGGCGCCGATCACGACGGCGCGCGGTCGGTGCGGGTCGGGGATCGCGGTCACAGGTGCACGCTCACGAGGATTCGCTCACGAACGACCTCCCGCTCCGCCGGTCGACGGAGCGATCGGGCAGCGACGCCGCAGGCGACCGCGCTGGACCCGGATCAGGGTGGGGGGCACGCGCGCCAGGCGCGAGGCGGCGCTCAGGTGCGCGCGCTTGCCCAGGTTGTCGTGCCCGTTGCGTCGCAACTCTCCGGCGATCGCCTGGTAGGCGTGCGCCGCCAGCCCGACGGCGTAGGCGGTGCGTCCGTGCAGGCCGGGAACGCTGCGCCATCCCGCATCGTACAGGTCGTCGGCGATCCGCGACAGGTGATCCAGCAGCGCCACGTACCGCTCGTCGACGACGCCGCGCCGCAACGCGTCACGGTCCACGCCGTAGTGCTCCATCAGGTCCAGCGGCAGGTAGCAGCGGCCGCGCCGCTGCAGGTCCTCGCCCACGTCGCGCAGCACGTTCGTGAGCTGCATCGCCTGCCCGAGGGCCAGCGCGTCCGGCATGGCCCGCTCCGGATCGCGATGGCCGGCGATCGGCACGATCATGGCGCCGATCACGCCGCCCACCCGGTGGCAGTAGAGCAGCAGGTCGTCCACCGTACGCATCTGCGCCGTGCCGGGCTCGGCGTCCATGCGCTGGTCGCTGCGCAGGCCCACGGCCAACGCCTCGAAGGCGCTCACGGGTACGTCGAAGCGGTCGATGGTCCACGCCAGGGCGCACTGCAGCGGATCGCTCAGGTCGGGCGTACCGCCGTAGACGTTGCGGACGCCCGCCCACCAGGCGTCCAGGCGGGCGGCCGCGACGTCAGACGAGGGGGCCTCGTCCACCGCGTCGTCGCCCGCCCGGCAGACGGCGTACACCGCCGTCACCGCCGCACGTTGCCGACGCGGGAACAACCCCGCGCCCAACGCGAACGTCTTCGAATGATCGCGCGTCACCCGGGCGCAGTGGCGTAGCGCCGCGTCGAGGCGCGGATCGTCCTCGCGTGGCGCGACCCGCACCTCCGACGGCGCCATGCTGGAGGAGGGGCGCCGGTCGGCAGCGGAGGTGGGGGCGCTGCGGCGCGACGTCGACGTCATGACACCGCACGCTACTCGGTTCATTGCCTCTTGGGCCGTGTTCGTGACCACCATCGCGGTGGCGGTACGCTGCCGTACGTGCGTACCTTCGCCTACGGTTCCAACATGGATCCGGTGCAGATGCGCCGGCGTTGCCCCAGCGCCCGCTTCGTGGCGCGGGCGTGGCTGCCCGACTTCGCGCTGGCGTTCCCGCGCTGGTCGCCGAAGCGCGGCTGCGGCGTGGCGGACGTGGTGCCCGCCC
This sequence comes from Trueperaceae bacterium, assembly GCA_040905065.1. GTDB lineage: Bacteria > Deinococcota > Deinococci > Deinococcales > Trueperaceae > SLSQ01. The sequence goes on from JBBDSD010000034.1 coordinate 9,326, forward strand.
CCGGGGGGCGCGTGTGGGGCGTGGTGTACGACCTCGACGAGGAGGACGGTCGGGCCTTGGACGGGTACGAAGGGGCGCCGACCGATGCGACGGCCGACCCGTCGACCGATCGGGAGCGACCGGCCTACCGCCGCGTGCGGCTCCGCGTCGAGCCCCACGCCGGCGACCTCGCGGCGGCCGAGGTCCCACATTCCGAAACCCTGGGCGCCGCTCGGGGCGCCGAGCCGTGGACGGTGCACGCCTACCGGGTGGTCCGCCCCGTTGCGTGGCACGTACCGCCGGACGCGGCCTACCTGGGGCACCTGCTGCGCGGGGCGGCGGCGTGGGGTCTGCCGGACGCCTACCGGGCCGAACTGCGAAGCATCGTGGGGGCAAGAGAGCCCCTGCTATCCTCGCGCCAGGAGGAAGGCATGGATTCAGAAGGACCGGATGCTCTGACCCGTGCGCGGGCGCTGCAGGCGTCGCTGACCGCTTGGCGCCGGCACCTGCACATGCACCCCGAGACCGCTTACCAAGAGACCGGCACCTCGGCCTACCTGCGCGGGGTGCTGCACGACCTGGAGCTGCGTCCCTCCGACCCGATGGCGGAGACCGGCTTCACCTGCCTGATTCCGGGGCGGGGCGACGGACCGACCGTGGCGCTGCGGGCTGACATGGACGCCCTGCCGATCGAGGAAGCGAACGAGGTGCCGTACGCCTCGAAGCACCCGGGCGTGGCGCACCTGTGCGGCCACGACGCCCACTGCGCGATGCTGCTGGGCGCCGCCTCGCTGCTGGCCGAGCGGCGCCCTGAACGCGGCAACGTCCAGCTGGTGTTCCAACCGGCGGAGGAGGACGGCGCCGGCGCTGAGCGCATGATCGAGGACGGCGCGCTGCGCGATCCGGAGGTGGGCGCCATCTTCGCGTTGCACGTCCACCCGGGCGCTGACGCCGGCCAGGTCCGCTTTCGTCCCGGTCAGGTGCACGCTGCGGTCGACGGGTTCGACCTGACGGTGCGCGGTGCGGGTGGGCACGCCGCCCATCCCCACACCGCGATCGACGCCGTCGCCGTGGCCGGGCAGGTGATCACCGCGTTGCAGCAGCTGCCCAGCCGGCTGTCCGACCCACTGAAGCCACTGGTGATCACGATCGGCACCATCCAGGGCGGGTACGCCCGCAACGTGATCGCTCCGGAGGTGCGCATGCGGGCCACCGTCCGCACCCTGCACGACGACCTGCGCCAGCAGGTGCCCACCTGGGTCGAGCGGCTGGTGGACGGCGTCACCCGCGCCTACGGCGCGAGCTACGACCTGGACTGGCACGACGGCTACCCGTCGGCCATCAACGAGCCGGAGCTTGCGCCGTTCGTGCGCGACACGGCCGCTTCGGTCGTGGGCGCGGACGCCGTGCAAGAGGGCCCCGCCTCGATGGGCGGCGAGGACTTCGCCTACTACGGGCGCGTGGTGCCCGCCTTCATCGCGCGGTTGGGCGTACGCGACCAGGCGGCCGGGTTCGTGCATCCGTTGCACCACCCGCGCTTCGATCTGGACGAGAGCGCCCTGCCGATCGGGGCGGCGCTGCTGCACGACCTGGCGCTGCGCTGGCTGGCGGACGCGGCCGGCGACGCGGCGTAGGAGCGTTCGCGAGGGCGCCTCAGGCGGCCGAGGCGACCGTGCGGTGGGTGCGCTCGCTGCGGGCCCGTTCGGCTCGCACGATCAGGTGGTCGACGTACGGCTCCAGCGGATCGAAGCCGAGCACCTGCGGGGCGTCGGACACGAAGTTCGACAGCGCGTTCACGTCGTACAGCACGGGCGCGCCGTCGGCGTCGTCGTCGAACAACGCCTCGACGCCGCCCACCTCGATGCCGGCCGCGGCGGTCAGGCGCAGCACCGCGGCGGCCAGGTCGGCCGGCGGCTCGAAGGCGCGGACGGGCACGGTGGCGTCCCCCTCGTCGTCGGCGTCGGGGAGTCGGCAGACGTCGGCGGGGCAGAGGTTGAACGCGTCCGGCGAGGTCAGCTGCAGCCGGATGCCGTACAGCACCTCGCCGTTCAGCACCTCGACGCGGACGATCTCGCCCCCGCGGGGCCGGTGGCGTTCCTGGACCAGCGCCAGGCCGTCCGGTCCCAGGTCGAGATCCCCCGCAGCCACGGCGTCGTCCAGGGCGCCTGCGTGGTCGAACCCGCGGATGCCCGCGCCGCTTCCGCCGACGTTCGGCTTGACCAGCAGCGGGAAGCGCAGGGTCCGGGCGGCGGCGGGCGCCTGGCGCGGATCGTGGATCAGGCGCGAGCGCGGATGGGGGAGGCCCAGCCGCGCCAGCAGCTCGACCTGGAGCGCCTTGCTGGTCTCCAGGTCCTGCACCGCGCTTCCGTGCAGCACCGCCACGCCGCGAGCCTCGCACCAGCGGAGCAGGTCGCGGGCGTACCCGAGCGTGCGGCCGTGGCCCCGCGACGGCGCCGACGGACTGATGCGGTTCACGACCAGGTCCACCTCTGGCGTGGGGCCGGCGGGATCGAGGACGTGGTCGGGTGCGAACCAGCGCTGTACCTCGACGTCGCGGCGTTCGAGCTCCGCGAAGGTGGCGTCGAACCAGCTGGGGTGCTCGTACAGGTAGGCGATGCGGAGCGGGCGGTGGGACGGGGCGTGCGGCATGCGGACCTCCGAGTCGGCGCGTAGTTGATAAGAACCATCAACCATGCGCGGGCTCGGGCGTGTCGACCGGGCGACGTTCGCCCGGCTCGTCTTGACCGGCCATCGCCCGGATCAGGGCCCGAACGCCACCGAACGCAGCACGATCGACCCTTCCGGCACCGCGTCGAACCGGAAGCGGACGGTGCGCAGGTGCGTCAGGTCCAGCTCCGGCTCGCGTTCGAGGAAGCGCTGGGCCGGTAGATCGATCCGTTGCAGCAGGGGGTAGGCGACGGGCCGGTGCCGAGGGGAGGCGATCCACGGCAGCCGCAGGAAGCGGGTAGGCAGCCGAGGCGGGGGCGTGCCCGCCTCCGACAGGGCCACCGCGGCGTTGCGACCGGCCTGATCGATCAGCTCGATCCAGACGTCCGGCGGGTCCTCCGGCGGAGCGTCGCGTCCGGGCAGCGGCTCGGTTCCGGCGGCCAGCTCGATCCGGATCGCACCGTTCGGGGCCAGGCGCGGCAGCGGCAGCGCGGTGCGCGTCAGGTCGTAGCGGGGCGGGGCGTCGGCGCTCGCATCGGGACCAGCGGGATCGGCCCCAGCCGCATCGACCCCGGCGGCTTCGGCGGCCCACGCGAGCGTGTCGGCGCTCACCATGTAGATCGAGTGGGGCGT
>JBBDSD010000035.1:0-2061 GCA_040905065.1 Trueperaceae bacterium
GCCTAGCGCGCCGCGGCCCCACGGGCCCGTCCCCCACGCCGGGGGCGGGCCCGTGCGCATGCTACCTTCGGCCCGATGCGCAGCGATCAACGTGACTCCTACCGCACCAGGCTCGCCGCCTCCGTGATGGACCACGTCGTGGAGGACGACGCCACCTGGGTGCGCCTGAGCGACAGCGTCTTCTACCCCACCAGCGGTGGGCAGCCGCACGACACCGGCGTGCTGCGGCACGACGGCGGCGACGCGGCGGTGACCGACGTGACCCCGGACGGGCCGGACGGCGTCCTGCACCGGGTCGAGGGGCCGCTGCCCGAGGTCGGCGCCACGGTCGAGGCCCGCATCGACTGGGATCGCCGCTACCGACACATGCAGCGCCACACCGCGCAGCATCTGCTGTCGCAGGCGTTCGTCCGCACCGGACCCGGCTTCGCGACGCGCAGCGTGTCGCTGACGTCACCCGACGCCACCCTCGATCTGGCGGGCGAGCCCGGTCCGGACGCGCTCGCCGCCGCCTTCGCCCAAGCGCGCGCCTGGGCGTACGAAGCGTTGGGCGTGGCGTCGTTCGAGGTGCACGACTCGGAGCTCGACGCCTACCCGCTGCGCCGGCCGGCAAAGGTCTCGGGCACCGTCCGCCTGGTCCGCATCGGCGAGGTCGAACTGTCCGCCTGCGGCGGCACGCACCTGCGCTCCGCGGCGGAGACGTTGCCCTTGCTGCTAGTGAGCCACGGCCGCATTCGCGGCGGCCTGACCCGCGTGGCGTTCCGGGCCGGGATCGAGGCGGGCGAACGCGCCGACGCGCTGGTCGCGCAGGCGAACCGCCTGGCGCACGGGTTCAGCGCCCGCTGGGACCAGCTCGAGGAGCGGGTCGACGCGCTCCGCAGCGAACTTCGCGACGCCCGCTCCGAGGTCGCTCGGGCCCGTGCGGCCTGGGCCGAGGCGGGCGTCCGCCTGGCCGTGGACGACCAGCCGGGACCGGTCGTACGCGTCGCCTGCGACGATCCTGCGCTACTGGCCCCGCTGGCCGAGGCGTGCGCCACGCTCGCGCCGGGCGCCGTGGCGGTGTTGGGCGCGGCACCCGGGGCGGGGGACGGAGGTCGCGCCACCGTCCTCCTACAGGCGGGGCCCGAGGTTGCGGCCGAGGTGGACTTGCGTCCGGTCCTGCGCGAAGCGTTGCAGGCCGTGGACGGCAAGGGTGGCGGCAAACCGGACCGGGGGCAGGGCGCTGGGCCGAGGGCGGCCGGACTGCAGGAAGCGTTGGATCTGGCCGAGGCACGCGTGCGCACGCACGTCGGGCGCGACGCGAATTGAGGACGACGCCGAGCACGGGGGCGAGGACGCTCCTTTCTGAGACTCGGTCCTGACGCCTTGGTGCAACAGCAATGCCTGAATGGGCATACCCGAGCGCATACCGTTCCTGGTCACGTCCTGCACGGTCTTTCTGGGCCAACTCCTGCATATACGGTCCATTCCCAGGCCCTGTTGCACCAAGGCAACGATGGACCCGCCCGGATATCGAACGTGCGCGCGGCGCTGCTGGCAGCGCCGCGTCGTCAGCCTTTCGAGAGAACCTCGTATCTAGGATTCATTCCGATTCCGATCTGTCATGCTACGCTGTCGATCGTCCGCAGGCCTCATGATGAACGGTGAGGCCCGGGAGGCGGCGACCCACGCCGCACGCACACCACACCCCACCGAGGAGGATCCATGGCACCTACGATGACCGCGACCGCCAAGACCCGCATCGACATCGACGAGAGAGCCCGTGAGCGCCTGATCGCGCTGCTCAACCGGCAGGCCGCCGACAACGCCGACCTGCACAGCCAAACGAAGCAGGCGCACTGGAACGTGAAGGGGCCCGACTTCATGCAGTTGCACCTGCTGTTCGATCAGGTGGCCGCCGTGATCGAGCCGTTCACCGACGAACTAGCGGAGCGCGTCACGGCGCTGGGCGGCTACGCTCGCGGCACCGTCCGCATGGCCGCCGCGAACAGCACCCTGCCGGAGCTCCCCGAAGAACCGAACGACGGCGCGACGCACCTGAAGGCGCTGGCCGACCGCTGG
>JBBDSD010000036.1:0-12507 GCA_040905065.1 Trueperaceae bacterium
CAGACGACCAGCGCCACCAGATCGGGCGCCCGATCGTGGACCGGTTCGATCACGCCCAGGTCGGCCAACCGCAGCAGCACCCGTAGGCCGCGCTCCTCGCCCAGATCGCTCTCCGCCGCCACCAGGCGGGCTGGGAGGATGCCGTCGACCAGCCCCAGCAGGTCCCAGGCGCCCTCGGGGAGCTCGTGCGTCGTCGGGTCGCCCGCGCGCCGGAACACCGTGGCCGGCTCGGCTCCGCCCTGATCCAACTCCCGGCGCAACGCGTCGGCCTCCATGAGGAGCATCATGGCGTCGTGCCCACCGTCCGAGGGCACGACGGTGTGATCCGTCGAGCGCTCCGCGAACTGGAAGGTTCCGTCCCGCCACCTCAGCAGGTCGGCTAGCACCTCGACCGCTTGCCGCTTCAAGGCGTCCTGCAGGTCCTCGTCGTTCATGAGGCCGGCCCGGACCGCCTCCATGCCCAGCGGCAGGGTGCCGTCGTGAGCGCGCTGCCGTTCCAGCAGCTCCTGGACCTCGCGGGCGGTGAGCAGCTCCATCCGCACCAACAGTTCGCCGATCGGTACGCCGGGCGTCAGGTGGGCCGCGCGGATGGTGCCGCGCTCGACGTGCAGGCGGGCCCGCAGCCCGTCGGTCTCGACCGTCAGCACGCCCGACTTCTGCCCCGTGGTCACGATCTGCAGCACGTCGGTCAACGGAACGCTGCGGAGGCCGCCCTCGATCACGACCCGGACGCCCCGCCGAACAAGCCGTCGGCCACCCCGTCCCGGGGCTCCGGTCGCTGCAGGTGTCGGTAGGCGGACGCCGTCGCGACGCGACCGCGCGGCGTGCGCTGCAACAGGCCACGCTGGATCAGGAACGGCTCGTACACCTCTTCGAGGGTAGCGCGATCCTCGCCGATCGCGGTCGCCAGCGTGCCCAGACCGACCGGGCCGCCGGCGAACCGGTCGATCAGCGACGCCAGCAAGGCGCGGTCGCGCCGGTCCAGCCCCAGATCGTCGATGCCCAGCTCGTCCAGGGCCCGCCGGGTCCGCTCGAGCCCGACCACCGCTTCGCCGGCCACCTCGGCGTAGTCCCGGACCCGCCGCAGCAGGCGCTTGGCGACCCGCATCGTGCCGCGCGAGCGGCGTCCGATCTCGAGTGCGGCGTCCTCGTCCAGGCGGAATCCCAGCAGGCGCGCGTCGCGCGACGCGCCGTCGGCCAGCTCCTCGTCGAGGTAGTACTCCAGATGCTCGAGGATCCCGAACCGGCTGCGCAACGGGCCGCTGATCATGCCGGGACGCGTGGTGGCCCCGATCAGCGTGAAGCGAGGCAGGTCCAGGCGCAACGTTCGGGCCGATGGGCCCTGGCCCAGCACCAGGTCGATGGCGAAGTCCTCCATCGCCGGGTAGAGGTGCTCCTCCGCCGCGCGCCCCAAGCGGTGGATCTCGTCGATGAACACCACGTCGCCCGGCTGCACCGCGTTCGCCAGGATCGCCGCCAGGTCGCCCGGCTTCTCGATCGCCGGTCCGCTGGTCACGCGGATGCCCACGCCCAGCTCGTGCGCGACCACGTGCGCCAGCGTGGTCTTGCCCAGCCCGGGCGGTCCGTACAGGAGCAGGTGATCGAGCGCGTCCCCTCGCGCGCGGGCCGCGTCCAGCACCACCCGCATCTTCTCCTTGAGGCGCGCCTGCCCGACGTAGTCGTCCAGTCGAACCGGCCTGAGAGCGACGTCCTCCACGCCCGGAAGCGTACCACCGGCCCCGGTGCGCCCGAGGGGCCGGTAGCATGGCGCGCATGCCGACCGATCCGAGCCCCGGACCACGACCCGAAGGCCGCCTCCGCGTCGTCTGTCCCGACCGCCCCGGCATCGTGGCCGCCGTGTCCGGCCTGTTGGCGGGGTGGGGCGCGAACGTCACCGATTCGCAGCAGCACTCGACCGATCCCGAGGGCGGCACCTTCTTCATGCGCATGGCGTTCCGGCCCGACGACCCGTCGACCGGCGCCCGCTCCCGCCTCGCCGACGCGTTCGGTCGGGAGGTCGCCGACCGATTCGCCGTGCGGTGGAGCCTGGATTGGTCCGACGACCCGCCCCGCGTGGCCGTGCTGGCCTCGAAGGCGGACCATGCGCTCCTCGAGCTGCTCTGGCGGCACGGGGCCGGCGAACTGGCGATGGACCTGCGCTTCGTGGCGTCCAACCACGACCGGCTGCGTCCCCTGGTCGAACGGTTCGAGGTGCCGTACCTGCATCTGCCGATCGGCAGCGACGGGCGGCGAGCGCAGGAGGACCGGCTGCGCGCCCACCTGGAGGCGGAGCGGGTCGACCTGGTGGTGCTGGCGCGCTACATGCAGATCCTGAGCCCCGACCTGTGCCGTGCCATGGAGCACCGGATCGTGAACATCCACCACTCGTTCCTGCCGGCGTTCGTCGGGGCCGATCCGTACCGGCAGGCGTGGGAGCGGGGCGTGAAGGTGATCGGGGCGACCGCCCACTACGTCACCGAGGTCCTCGACCAGGGGCCGATCATCGCGCAGGACGTGACGCACGTCGATCACCGCAGCTCGGCCCGCGATCTCGCGCGGCAGGGGCGCGAGATCGAACGCCGGGTGCTGGTCCGGGCGGTCGAGGCGCATCTGGCGGGCGCGATCGTGGTGCACGATGGCCGCACCATCGTGTTCCGCACCTGACGCTCCGGGCGCGGCGCACGCGCGGCTCGGATGGCGGATCGCGGCGTCGCGCCGCGGTACGATTCGCACCGTGACGAGTCGAGACGACAAGGCATCCGAACCGGTGAGCACGCACGAGGTCCGCATCGGCCGCGAACGGAGGCGGCTCCCGATCGTCGACGTCGGCGGCGTATCGGTCGCGCTCCTCAACCTGCTGGGCGACACGGCCCTGGTCGAAGCGGCCGCCGAGGCGCTGGCGGCGCGGATACCGGCCGGGATCGAGGCGTTGGTCACCCCCGAAGTGAAGGCGGTTCCGCTGGCGCACGCCCTCTCCCGCATCACCGGACTGCCGTACGTGGTGGTGCGCAAGACCGAGAAGCCGTACATGGTGGACGCGATCACACGGAGCGTCACCTCGATCACCACCGGAAAGCCGCAGGACCTGGTCCTGGACGGCGGTGACGTCCCTCGCCTGCGCGGCCGGCGCGTGGCGATCGTCGACGACGTGGTATCGACCGGGGGCACGCTGCACGCGCTGACCGAGCTGCTGGACCAGGTCGGCGCCACGGTCGCCGCCACGCTCGTGGTGTTCACCGAAGGGGACGAACGCGACGACGTGGTCGCCCTGGGCCACCTGCCGCTCTATCCTGCAGGGGACCCGCCGGAGGCGACGGACCGGGCGTGAGCGCAGCGGCGACCCCCGCGTCCGGTCCGGTGCGCGCGGACGTCGGGAGGCGCACGTGAGCGACGCCAAGGAACGGATCCGCGAACGGATCGAGTTGGCCGACGTGATCGGCGAGACGGTGGCGCTCAAGCCGGCCGGGCGCGACCGCCTCAAGGGCCTCTGCCCGTTCCACGCCGAAAAGACGCCGTCGTTCCACGTGCACACCGGTCGGGGCTTCTACTACTGCTTCGGGTGCGGCGCGAAGGGGGACCTGTTCGACTTCGTGATGCAGACGCGCGGCGTCGAGTTCGTCGAGGCGATGCAGTTGCTGGGCGAGCGGGCCGGCATCGAGGTCGATCCCGCCCCCGCCGGCCCGAAGTCCGGTCGCCGGCGCGATCTGATGGCGGTGAACCGTCTGGCCGAAGCGTGGTTCCGAACGCAGCTGGACGGCGAGGCGCTGGCGTACCTGCGCGACCGGGGCCTGAACGACGACAGCATCGAGGCGTGGGGGCTGGGCTGGGCGCCGGAGGGGTGGGACGGTTTGTTGCGGCACGCGCTGACCGAAGGGGTCCGCGACGACGACCTGCTGGCGGCGGGCCTGCTCAGCGAGAACGAGCGCGGTCGTCGCTACGACCGGTTCCGCGGGCGGGTGATCTTCCCGATCCGCGACCGGCTGGGGCGCACCATCGCCTTCGCCGGTCGGGTTCTGAACGATGCGGTGCCGAAGTACCTGAACACGCCCGAGACCGACCTGTTCGACAAAGGATCCACGCTGTACGGCCTGGACCGCGCGCGCGGCGCTATCCGCGAGCGGGGCGAGGCGCTGGTGGTCGAGGGCTACATGGACGTCATCGCGCTGCACCAGACCGGGTTCGATCACGCGGTCGCGGCGCTGGGCGCGAACCTCACCGAGGGGCAGGCGAACGAACTGGCGCGCTTGGACGCGTCGCGGCTGTTGCTGGCGTTCGACGCCGACGAGGCCGGCCAGCGGGCGGTGCTGTCCGGGCTGGACCAGGCGGTCGGTCGGCGCTTCCTGGTGCAGGCGGTCACCGTGCCTGCAGGCAAGGACCCGGCCGACGCGGTGCTGGGCGGACACGTCGAGGCGTTCGCGGCGGCACTCCGGTCGGGCGCGTCGGAGGTCCGTTTCCGCTTCCGGTCGGTGATGGAGGCGCACGACACTCGCACGCCGGAGGGACGCAAGGCGATCTTGGAGGCGTTGGCGCCGTCGATGGCGTCGCGCGGCCTGCACGACGAGGTGGCGGCCGAGATGCGGCGCTTGGTGACGGACGCTCTCGAACTGGACGAGCGGCGCCTGAACGCCTGGCTGGACGCGCGGTCGAAGCGTCCGCTGGACGAGGTGCAGGTGCGGGGGCTGCAGCGCTCGGGCACGCCGGACGACGCGGTGGCGGCGACCGAGATCGACGTGATGGCGCTGCTCCTCTCCGAACCGGGACGGTTGCGGGCTCGTCTGCCCCGGGTGATCGAGCAGATCCCGCCGGAGCTGGAGCCGTCGCGCCTTCGCGAGTTCGCGGCGGTCTGCGAGGAGGAGCGGTTCGACGCCGATCGGGTGCTGGCGCGCTACCGGGGGCGCGAGGAGGGCGACGTGCTGTTCTCGCGCCTGTTCGAGCACGAGCTCGAGGCGGACGCGGGCCGGACGGCGCAGCGGGAGCGGCACCTCGAGACCGGCCTGTCGCGCCTGCGCGAGCGTGTGCTGGAGCACGGCACGGAGGAGGTGCGTCGGCGCCTGCGCGACCGGATGGCGTCGGTACAGGAACGCCTGGCGGCGTCCGACCTGAGCGGGGACGACCTGCGCGAAGCGTACGGCGAGCTGGCCGAGCTGCAGGCGGCGCTGGCGGCGCGCGAGGCGGAGCGGCGCGTGCGCCTACCGTCCGGATTCGGTCGCTCCAAGCGACGTTGAGGTGCGAAGACCGTCGTGGACGGCGTTCGCTGGATGTTCGGGACATCCGTCCCGAATTGACACTCTCAGGAGCAGGGGGTATCGTCGCTCGGCAGCGCACGAGGGGACGCGTCGTGCCCCATCGGGCGCTTTCCGGCAAGGTCCGCTCGTACGAACTCACCGCCACCGCCGCAGCCGTGACGGCGTCACGTGCTGCCGAGATGAGAGGAGGGGCGTTTGGACGCTCAGGGAGACAACCTGCTGAAGCGCCTCGTCGAACAGGAACGAACCCTCGCCGACAAGGTCGAGGCCGCCCAGACGGAGGCGCAGGCCATCGTCGCCGAGGCTCGCGAGAAGGCGGAGGCCGTCGCGGCCGACGCGCGCGAGCGAGCCGAGCGGATCGCCCGCGAGCAACGCGACGCGGGCCAGAAGGAGGCCGACGCCGAGCGGAGCGAGATCGTGGCCGGTGCCGAGTCCGCCGTGGCGTCGGTCCGGCAGGCCGCCGAGGCGCGCCGGGACGACGCCGTGAAGTTGGTCTTGGAGCGCGTCCTGCCATGATCGCGCCGATGGACCGTCTCACGGTCGTAGGGCGGCGCAGCGCCGCCCGCGACGTGCTGCAGTCGCTGCAGAGCCTCGGGGTGGTCCACGTCGACCCGCTCGATCCGGACGAAGGTCTCGACCTCGCCCGGAACCGGCTCGAGGGAAGCGATCGCGACGAAGCCGACCGCTGGGCCGCGGCGCTGGCGCGCATCGACACGTTGCGCGACGCCCTCGGCGCCCGCGAGGTGACGCCCGCCCCGCGCAGCGAAGTGCCGGGGGACCTGAGCGAGATCGAGGCGTTCGTCGCCGACGTCGGCTCGCAGGTCGATGCCGTCGTGGCCGAGCGTGCCCAGGCGAAAGACGAGGCCGATCTGATCGCGGAGTCGCTGCCGCTCTTCCGGCAGTTGGCCCCCACGTTGGCGCAGCTCGACGACGGGCGTTACCTGACCGGCCTGCCGTTCCTCGCGCCTGCCGACGACCTGAGCGCGATCGAGGCGTCGCTCGCCGAGGACCTCGAGGACCGCCTCCACCTGTCGCACGAATCGTACGGCGAGCAACGGCTCGCCATCGCCGTCGTCCTGCGCCGCGACCGCGACGCCCTCCGCCGCGCGCTGACGCGCGCCGGGGTGGCGCCGCTCCAGCTGCCGGGGCGCTACGCCCATCTGGACGTCGCCAAGGCGGTGCACCTGATGGAGGAACGCTCGCAGCAGCTGCCCAAGCGGCGTGCGTCGCTGGAGCAGCAGTTGGCCAAGCTGGCGCAGCAGCACGGCCCGAAAATGGCCAAGCTGCTCGCCGTGGCGAGCAACCACCACGGTCGCTTCGAGCGCTTAGGGGACCTGGCCGCCGGCCGCTACGCCTTCGCGCTGCGCGGCTGGGTTCCCTCCGACGACGTGCGCAAGGTGGTCGAGGGTCTGCGCAAGCAGTTCGGCGACGACCTGATCGTCGAGCACCGTCTCGCCGACGAGCATCACGACGTCCATGTGCCCACCAAGCTGAAGAACCCCGAATGGATGCGTCCGTTCCAAGGCCTCTTGCGCCTGTTCGCGCCACCGAAGTACGGCGCGTTCGATCCGACCTGGACCCTGGCGGTCTTCTTCCCGCTGTTCTTCGGCATCGTCGTCGGCGACGCCGCCTACGGCGCGATCTTCCTGGCGTTCGGACTGTTCCTGCGGTCTCGCTGGAAGCAGGGCAAGAAGCTGAGCCTCGGACCGCTCGGGATCGTGATCCCGAACCGCGACCTGCACGGCATCAGCACGGTGATCGGCTGGTGTGCTGGCTGGACGATCGTGTGGGGCCTCGTCTACGGCGAGGTGTTCGGCAACTTCCTGGAGCGCTGGCCGGCCAACCAGCCGATCTTCTACCCCGGCGACCTCGGCGTTTTCGAGATCCTGATCTTCCGGGTCGAGGTGTTCGCGCCCCTGTTGATCCTGACTCTCGGGTTCGGCGTGCTGCAGGTGCTGATGGGGTGGGGCATCCGGGCCTGGTACGGCTACAAGCATCACGACGCCAAGCACATGTGGGAGGGGATCGGCATGGTCTCCGGCCTGTCCGGCATCGTGATCTTCGCGACCGCGTTCCTGAACGACGGGCTCGGCCCGGCCGTGTACGCGCTCAGCGGCACGCTGCTGGCCGTGTTCCTGCTCGCCGCCGTCGTGGCCCGCATGCCGTTGATGCTGGTCGAGGTCATCTCCAACTCCGGCAACATCCTCAGTTATCTCCGACTGTTCGCGGTCGGTCTGTCCGCGGCGCTGGTCGCGAATCTCGGCGTGGACGCCGGGTTCGCCCTGAACGGCGCGATCTCCGTCCCGGTGCTCGGTGAGCTCCTGGGCATCCTGGTGGCCGTCCTGATCAACATGACGGCGGTCATCCTCACGCTCGTCGGTCACACCCTGCAGCCGTTGCGTCTGCAGTACGTGGAATTCTTCACCAAGTTCGGCTTCTACGAAACGAGTGGCCGGGCCTACAAGCCGTTCCGGCTCCATGGAGGGAAAGCATGAAGAAGTTCGGTATCGCCACCATCCTGATCCTCGTCGCCTCGATCCTGGGCATGGCGTTCGCGCAGGACGCCGAGACCGGCCGATCCATCGGCGACGGTCTGATCGCCCTGGGCGCCGCGCTCGCCATCGGCGTCGCCGCGGTCGGCGTCGGGATCGCCATGGCGGCCATCGGCTCGGCCGGCGCGGGAACGCTCGCCGAGCGCCCCGAAGCGTTCGGTCAGATCCTGATCTACCTCGTCATCCCCGAGACCCTCATCATCTTCGCGTTCGTCATCGCGTTCTTCTTGAACGGTCAGATCGGCTGACCTGCATGGCGGATCTGGCTGCTCTGCTTGACAAGGAAGCGAGCGCGGAGATCGATGCCATCCTCGCAGAGGCGCGGGAACGCGCCTCTGCGATCGTCGCGGAAGCGGAACGCGAAGCGGAGGCCCTGGTGGCCGCCCGCGAACGCCAGGCCCAGGCGCAACGCCAGGCCGCCCGGGTGCGCGCGCGCAGCGCCGCCCAGCTCGAAGCCGCTTCGATGCGATTGAACGCCCAGCAGGAGGCCATCCAGTCGGTCTTCCGCCAGGCGGAGGAGGAGCTCGCCGCGCTCCCGAACGACAAGGAACGTTACGAATCGATCCTGAAGGCGCTGCTCGACGAGGCGCTCGAGGGTACGCACGGCAGCGTCGATGCGCTGGTGGTCCACCCCAACGATGCCGACCTCGCCAAGAAGCTGGCCACCTCGGTCGCCGACGGAGCCGACGTCCGCACCGACGACGCCGTCCGACTGGGCGTCAAGGTGATCAACGGCCGCACCGCCATCGTGAACTCGCTTCCCGCGCGGCTGGAGGCGCTCCGTGACGAACTGGCCTCGGAGGTGGCTTCGGCCCTGACGAGCAAGGAGGGATAGATGTCGAGCGACTTCGGCTACGTCAACGCGCGCGTGCGTGGCATGGCGTCCCGCCTGCTCGGGCCCGAGGCGTACGCGTCGGCCCTGGCCGCCGACGACTTCCGTGGCTTCGTGACGGTGCTCTCGCAATCCCCGTACGGACCGGCGTACGAAGAGGCGCAGGCGCGCGCCAGCGGCCTTCCCGCCGTGGACCGCGCCTTGGCCGGCGACTTCCACGCCACCACCCGGAGCATGCTCTCGTTCGCGGACGGCGCACCGCGCGCCATGATCGCCGCGTTGCTGCGCCGCTACGACCTGGAGGACCTCAAGACCGTTGCGCGCGCGCATCACGCCGGACGGCGGCCGGAGGACCTGGGCGAAGCGATCACCGGCGCCGGCGACCTGCGCCCGGCCACGCTGGACGCGCTGGTGGCTGCGGCCGACCTGCCCGCCGCCGCGCAGGTGCTCTCAGTCACCAAGCATCCGTTGTCCGCCCCGTTCGCCAAGGCCGCCCGCGGCTACGCCAACGACGGCGAGCTGCTGACGTTCGAGGTCGCGATGGACCAGGCGTACTTCGCCGGGCTGCTCCAGCAGGCGAACGCCGCCGGCACGCCGGCGACGTTCCGGGCCCACGTGCGTCGCGAGATCGATGCCGCCAACCTGCGTACCGCCCTCAAGATTCACGGCCGCGAGGTCGATCCCGCGCCGTTGTTCGTGGACGGGGGACGGGAACTGTCCCGCGACGACTTCGTGCAGCTGGCGACGTCGGGCCTCGAGGGAATCGACGGCGTCGTCGGGAGCGGCACCTTTCCAGGCGTCGCGGCCGCCAGCGACCTGGCGTCGGCCGAACGGGCCGTACGCTCGGCGTTGGACGACGCGGCGCGACGTGCGGCGCTGCGCGATCCGCTCGGCATCGGCGTGGCGATCCGCTACCTGCGCGACAAGGAGGCCGAGGGCGCCAAGCTGCGCCTGCTGGCCCGGGGCGCCTACTACCAGGTGCCGCGCGAGAGCCTCGAGAAGGAGCTGGGTCGTGCATAAGGTCGTGGTGCTCACCGACGCCGAGACCGCCACCGGGTACCGCCTGGCTGGGGTCGACGTACGCGTGACCGACAAGGACGAGGCGGCCAAAACGCTGATCGCCATGGTCGAGGAGGACGCCTACGGGCTCGTCATCGTCGACGAGGGCCTGGTGCCCGACCCGCTGGCGACCACCCAGCGAGCGATGCGCGGTCGGGATCTGCCCGTGCTTCTGCCGGTTCCCAGCCTCGGCGCCGCGTTCGGCGACGAGGACGACGCTACGCAGTACATGAAGGATCTGGTGCGGGGCGCGATCGGCTTCGACATCAAGATGGAGTGAGGGAGTGAACATGGCCATCGAAGGCAAGATCGCGAGAATTTCCGGACCGGCCGTGATCGCCGAGGAGATGATGGGCGCGCGCATGTACGACATCGTGCGCGTCGGCGACGAGAACCTCGTCGGAGAAATCATCCGTCTCGACGGCGACACGGCGTTCGTGCAGGTGTACGAGGACACCGGCGGCCTGACCGTCGGGCAGCCGGTCGTGTCGACCGGCCTGCCGCTGGCGGTCGAACTGGGGCCGGGGATGCTGAACGGCATTTTCGACGGCATCCAGCGACCGCTGGACAAGATCCGCGAAGCGTCGGGAACCTACATCGACCGCGGCATCACCGTGAACGCGCTGTCGCGCGAAGCGACGTGGACGTTCACGCCCGCCGTCCAGGCGGGCGACGAAGTGAAGCCGGGCCAGTCGATCGGGACCGTGCCGGAGTTCTCGTTCACGCACAAGATCCTGGTGCCGCCGAACCTGAAGGGCGGCAAGCTGAAGAGCATCGTCGGCGAAGGCGAGTACACCATCGACGAGCCGGTCGCCGTCTTCGAGGACGGCACCGAGGTCAAGATGGCGCACCCGTGGCCGGTCCGTCAGCCTCGGCCGGTGGAGGAGAAGCTGGATCCCGTCACGCCGTTCCTGACCGGCATGCGGATCCTGGACGTGCTGTTCCCGCTCACCATGGGCGGCACCGCGGCGATTCCCGGTCCGTTCGGATCGGGCAAGACGGTCACGCAGCAGTCGATCGCGAAGTACGGCAACGCCGAGATCGTGGTGTACGTCGGCTGCGGCGAGCGCGGGAACGAAATGACCGACGTGCTGGTCGAATTCCCCGAGCTCGAGGATCCGCAGACCGGCAATCCGCTCATGCAGCGCACCGTGCTGATCGCGAACACCTCGAACATGCCGGTCGCCGCCCGCGAAGCGTCGATCTACACCGGCATCACCCTGGCGGAGTACTTCCGCGATCAGGGGTACGGCGTCTCGATCATGGCCGACTCGACCAGCCGCTGGGCGGAGGCGCTGCGCGAGATCAGCTCCCGCCTGGAGGAGATGCCGGCCGAGGAGGGCTACCCTCCCTACCTGGCGTCGCGCCTCAGCGCCTTCTACGAGCGGGGTGGCCGCGTCACCACCCTGGCCGGCGAGTCCGGTGCGGTATCGATCATCGGCGCCGTGAGCCCCGCCGGCGGCGACTTCTCGGAGCCGGTCACCCAGGCCACGCTGCGGATCACGGGCTGCTTCTGGGCGCTGGACGCCTCGCTGGCGCGCCGTCGTCACTTCCCGGCCATCAACTGGAACCGCTCCTATTCGCTGTTCAAGGACGGCCTCGAGGAGTGGTATCGCGAGCACGTCGCCGAGGACTACCCGGAGCTGGTGAACCGCGCCGTCGACGTGCTGCAGCGCGAAGCCGACTTGCAGGAGGTCGTGCAGCTGGTCGGTCCCGACGCGCTGCAGGACAATGAACGGCTGGTCATCGAGGTGGGACGCATCTTGCGGCAGGACTTCCTGCAGCAGAACGGCTTCGATCCGGTCGACGCCTCGTGCACGCTCGAGAAGGCGTACGGCCTGCTGCAGATGATGATGAAGGCGTACGACAAGGCACGCGAGGCGCTGCAGGCCGGCGCGACCGTGGACGACCTGCTGGGCGATCCCGTGATCGAGAAGATCAACCGCGCCCGCTACGTCGCCGAAGACGAGTTCCCCGCCTACCGCGACCAGGTGACCGCCGAGCTCGACGAGAGCTTCGCGGTCCCCGCCTAAGGAGCCGACGTGAGCAAGAACCTGCTGCAGAAGGAGTACACCGAGGTCAGCTACGTCTCGGGTCCGCTGCTGTTCCTGAAGAACGCCCATGACCTCAGCTACAACGCCATCGTCCGCATCGAGGACGCGGCGGGTCGGATGCGCGGCGGTCAGGTGATCGAGGTCAGCAAGGAGTACACGGTGCTCCAGGTGTTCGAAGAGACCTCGGGCATCGACCTGTCGTCGACCACGGTCAGCCTGGTCGAGGACGTGGCGCGTCTGGGCGTCAGCAAGGAGATGATCGGGCGTCGCTTCAACGGCATCGGCGAACCGATCGATGGCCTGCCCGACGTGGTGGCCGACAAGCGCCTCCCGATCGGCGGCGCTCCGATCAACCCGGTCGCCCGCCAGAAGCCCGAAGAGTTCATCCAGACCGGCGTCAGCACCATCGACGTGCTGATCAGCCTGGTGCGCGGCCAGAAGCTGCCGATCTTCTCCGGTTCCGGTCTGCCCGCCAACGAGCTGGCCGCCCAGATCGCGCGGCAGGCGACGGTGGTCGGCGAGGACAGCGAGTTCGCGGTGGTGTTCGCCGCCATGGGCGTCACGCAGCGCGAGCTGGCGTTCTTCACCAAGGAGTTCGAGCGGACCGGTGCGCTGGCCCGCTCGGTGCTGTTCCTGAACAAGGCGGACGATCCCGCCGTTGAGCGCATCCTGACGCCGCGCATGGCGCTCACCGCCGCCGAGTACCTGGCGTTCGAGCACGACTACCACGTGCTGGTCATCCTCACCGACATGACCAACTACTG
>JBBDSD010000037.1:0-2041 GCA_040905065.1 Trueperaceae bacterium
GGTCCCGGTCGAGGACTGGCGCGCCATCGTGGCGGTCAACCTCGAGGGTGCGTTCCACACCACCGCCGCCGCCGCGCCGTACCTGAAGCGTTCGCAGCACGCCCGCATCGTGAACGTGTCCAGCGGCGCCGGTCTGGGCGTGAGCCTGACCGGCATCCAGGCGTACGCGTCGGCCAAGGCCGGCCTGATCGGACTCACGCGACAACTGGCCCACGAACTGGGGCCCGACGGCGTGACGGTGAACTGCGTCGCGCCCGGCTTCGTTCGATCGAACCCCACCACCGAACGGCAGTGGCGATCGTACGGCGAAGAAGGACAGCAGCGCCTGTTGAACGGGATCCACCTGCGTCGCCTGGGCACGCCGGACGACATCGCCAACGGCGTGCTCTTCTTCGCTAGCGACGCCGCCGCCTGGGTCAGCGGCCAGACGCTGTCCGTCGACGGCGGACGGCCGTGAACGCTTCGGGAAACGACCGCACCGCGCAGTTGGACGCGGTCCTCGCGACGCTCGAGGATCGCCGCGCCACCTACGAACGCCGCGTCGCCGACCTGGTCGCGATCCCGTCGGTGTCGACCGATCCCGAGCGCGCTCCGGACGTGCGACGCGCCGCCGACACGGTCGCCGGCTGGCTGCGCGACGCCGGCCCGCTGCAGGTCGAGATCGTGGACACGGACGGGCATCCGGTGGTGCTGGCCAGCTGGGACGGCGCTCCAGCGGGTGCACCGACGGTCCTGGTCTACGGCCACATGGACGTCCAGCCGCCCGATCCCGAGGAGGCGTGGGACTCGCCTCCGTTCGAACTCACCGAGCGCGACGGACGCTGGTACGGACGCGGCGTGTCGGACGACAAGGCCTCGATGACGATCCCGATCTGCGTGGCCGAAGCGTTCTTCGCGCACGGTACGCCGCCGGTGAACCTACGCTTCCTGTTCGAGGCGGAGGAGGAGGTGGGCAGCCCCAACCTGCCGACCGTCGTCCGTCGTCACGCGCAGCGCCTGGCGTGCGACGTGGTGCTCTCCGCCGACGGCGGCATGTGGCGCGCCGATCTGCCCACCCTCACCACCCGCACGCGCGGCATGACCGGAATGGAGATCACGGTGCACGGCGCGGCCAAGGATCTGCACTCCGGCCGGCACGGCGGCGCGGTCGCCAACCCGCTGCACGCTCTGGCCGAGTTGGTCGCCAGCCTCCACGATTCCGACGGCCGCGTCAGCGTCGACGGCTTCTACGACGGGGCCCGCGAGCCGGACGCCGAGGCGCTGGCGGCGCTCGACGCGCTGCCGTTCGACGAGGAGGCGTACCGCCGCGAGGTCGGCGCGCCGGCGCTGTTCGGCGAGCGTGGCTACGGCACGCTGGTTCGCCTCTGGGACCGTCCCACGCTGGAGGTCAACGGCATCGGCGGCGGATACCAAGGCCCCGGATCGAAGACGGTGCTGCCCAAGCGCGCCTTCGCCAAGCTCACCTGTCGCCTGGTCGCGGGGCAGGATCCGGAGCGGGTGCAGGACGCGATTCGGCGGCACCTGGAGGCGCGCGTTCCGACCGGCACCACCCTCGACGTCGCGATCTCGCGCGACGGCGCGGTCGCCTACCACATCCCCGACGACCACCCTGTGCTGGCGGCGGCGGAGGCGGTGCTGCGCGAGGTGTTCGACCAACCGGTCGTCCGCGTGGGCATGGGCGGCAGCGTTCCGATCACTGCCGCCTTCCAGGAGGCGCTCGGGGCCGAGACGTTGTTCTTCAGCTTCAGCACCGCCGACGAGGACATCCACGCCCCCAACGAGTTCTACCGACCGGAACGGTTCCGCGCCGGCCTGGAGGCGTGGGCGCGCATCTGGACCCGTCTCGCTGCCGACGCCGGAGCGGCCGTATGAGCGCCGGAACCGGAACCGACGTACCAGACGCCGGACCGGTGCTGGAAGCGGTGCGGAGCCACCTGGACCGGGGCGACCTGACCTGCATCCTCTGCGATGCCGATGTCGCCGTGCCGCTGGACGCTGCGTGGACCGATGGGTTGGGACCGGTCGGCTTGGCCGGCGTGGC
>JBBDSD010000038.1:0-2040 GCA_040905065.1 Trueperaceae bacterium
TCCTCGATGGCGCGCGCGATCCGTTGTTCGCTGATCACGCCGATGTCGACCAGGACGTCCGCCAGGCGTCCGCCCAGGTCGCCGTGGCGTTGGATCGCCTCTTGCAGCGCTTCGTCGGTCACGTAGCCGCGCTCGAGCAGCACGGCGCCCAAGCGTTTGTCACCGATGGACAGGACGGCCACGATCGTCTCCCTTCAAGATGCGCTGCTCCAAGCGACGCAAGGCGCGGGTATGCGGCATGCCACCGCTGGACAGTGGCGTCACCAAGATCGCCTTGGCGCCGATCCAGCGCGCGCCCAGCACGTCGGTGAACAGCTGATCGCCGACCACGGCCACGCGTGCGGGGGGAAGGCCCAGTAGTGCAAGTCCGCGCCGCAGCGCGTACGGCCACGGCTTGCCGACCAAGGCTAGCGACGGCACGTCGAGGGCGGCGGCGACGCGAGCGACCCGGCGCGGCGTACCGTTCGAGAAGATCGCGAGCCGCACGCCCGCCTGCACGAGGTCGCGGACCCAGCGCGTCACCGATGCGCCCGGCAGCTCGGCGGCGGCGGGCAGGCGGGTTTCGTCCAGGTCGATCAGCACCCCGTCGACGCCGTGACGTCGGAGCACGGTCGGGCACAACACCTCGACGCGGTCCGCGTGGAGGTCGGGTCGAAGGTTCACGCAAAGAGCATAGCAGCGTCGTTGCGGGCGCGGTGACGAGTCTCTCACGTCCGTCCCGCGGCGTTCATGCGTCGCGTTCCGCGTCCGGTTCCGCTTCCAGTGCCTGGTGCATCAGAGGAACGAAGACGTCCGGATCGTCCAACCACGGGTAGTGGCCGCCTTCGACCATGCCGGTCGTCGCGTTGGGAAGCCGCGCCAGCCCGGCCTCCGCCTGGGCAGGCCAGGCGGTGCCGTCCTGCGTGCCGAACAGCGCCACCACAGGTTGCGTCAGGTGGGGCAGGTCGTCCAGCGCCGAGGCGCGCCAGACGTCGGCCGGTGCGTCGTTGCGTTGCGGACCGTACTGCGCCACCGCGTCGGCGTGCTCGAGCCGCATGCGCACGTTCGGATTCGGAAACTCCAGGGCGTCGAACAGGTTCTTGGGCGGGATCAGCCGGTACGCCTGTTCGGACGTCTCCTCGGGATCGAGCGCGTCGGCATCGGCCAAGGCGTCCTCGGGCGGAAGGGCTTCGTCGGGTACGCCGCTGAGGCGTGCCGCGCGCCGTTGCAACGTCCGTGCCAGCAGCGGCATGGAGAACCACGGGTTGACCAGGACCAACCGCAGGACGCGGCCTGGGTGCCTGCGGGCGGCCCGTACCGCGACCAGCGCGCCGAAGCCGTGCGCCAGCAGGGTGGCGCGCTCGACCCGCGTAGCGCGCAGGAGGGTGGCGACGTCGTCGGCCAGGTCGTCCAGGCCGAACGGCCCACCGGCGTAGCTGCGTCCGCCCCCGCGCTGGTCCGCGTACAGCATCCGGTACCGCTCGAGATCACTGCCCATCAGGTCGCGGAAGCTGAACGACCCGTAGCCGGGTCCGCCGTGCAGGTAGAGGACCGGGGGTCCGTCCTGCGGCCCGACCTGCTCGAGGTACAGATCCGCGTCGTCGGTCGCGATCGTGATCGGAGCGTCGAGGACGCTCACCGGGAAGCGTCCCTGGAGGTCGCGTCGACCGTCTCGAAGCGCCAGGTCCGCGCGCCGTCCAGGTCGTGCGCGGTCAGGTCCGGTTCGCCGCCCACGACCAGCAGCCAGAGCGAGCGGTCGTCGCGCGAGCGCAGCAGGTCGGCCGGAAGTCCCGCGGCGCGGCAGCGCCCTCGCAGGTCGGTGAGGCGGTCGGCGGCGTGGGGACCGGAACGTTCTACGAAGGTGCGGGCCACGAAGGTGCGGGCTACGAAGGTGCGGTCGGAAGGGGCGTCCATGCCGGCGAGGGTAGCCGGAACGGAGGGGGCTCCGTGGTAACCTGGCTCTATCGTGGGCAGCGCGTGCCGGATCGGTCCGGCGCCGCGCCGTGCACCGCGGGAGGTGAGACGCAGATGGACGAGTCCGGTCGCGACCCGACCGCCGTT
>JBBDSD010000039.1:0-2039 GCA_040905065.1 Trueperaceae bacterium
TACTGCAGCATCGAGCCGTGCCCGGCCGACTGTACGTAGCGGTCGCGGTTCCACCAGGCGGGTTCGGCCGGATCGTGCCGCATGACGTGCCGAAAGAGCGCCCAGCCCATCGGTGCGCACCCCATCGGCATGCCCGGATGGCCGTCGCCGGATGCTTGGGTGGCGTCGATCGTCAGAGCGCGGATCGCGTTGGCGGCGCGCAGGTCCAGGTCGGTGTCGGGTCGGCTCATGCGTGGGGACTCCTTCGTCGAGGTCGGGGTGGTCGTCGGGGTCGGCGGTCACCATAGCAAGGGCCGCCCAGCGGCGACGCGCGCAGGGAACGGCGTGGCCGTCAGGCGTCCGCGGCCGCCTCCTCGGCGCGGCGCCGAAGGATCGCTTCGCGCACGTTGCGTCCGATGCGCCAGTGCCGTTCCTCCTCCTCGTCCCGAACGGCCAGGCGCGGCACGCGGACCGGAGCGCCGTCCTCGTCCACCGCCACGAAGTTCATGTGCCCGACGGTGGTCAGGCGCCGCTCGCCGCTGACCGGGTTCTCGGATCGGACTTCGCAGCGGACGATCATGCTGGTGGTGCCGACCCAGGCGACCCGGCTGCGGACCTCGAGGATGTCGCCGACCCGAACCGGGTTGCGGAAGTCGACCGGTTCGCTGGACGCCGTCACCGCGATCCGGCGGCAGAAGCGGTTGCAGGCGATCGAGGCGTTCACGTCCATCAGCTCCATGGCGCGGCCGCCGAAGAGGGTGCCGACCGGATTGGCGTGGTGCGGGAACACCGCGTCCACGGTGGTCACCCAGTCGCTGGGCACGGTTGCCTCGGGACCGGCCGCCTCGGGACTGGCGGCGTCGGGAGCGGGTTCGGGAGGACCGGAAGCGTGAGGACCGTAGGCCATGCCTGGAATGGTAGCCGCTTCCGCCTTGCTATGCTCGCGCGACGACGCGACCGCGTCCTGGAGGTCTCATCATGTCGCACGGTTCCACCTTCGCTCCGACCGACCGCCTTCCCGCCGGACCGTTGATCGGCCGCCTGGTGTGGGTGCGCCATCCCGCGCTCCGCACCGTCCTGCAACTCGCCGTCGGCGTCGCGTTCCTGGCCGCCCTGGCGCAACTCCGCCTTCAGATCGGTCCGGTGCCGATCACCGGGCAGACGCTGGGCGTGCTGCTGATCGGGGGCGCGTACGGCGCGACCCTGGGCGTCGCTACCACCGCGCTGTACCTGGTGGTCGGCGCGGCCGGCGTGGCGGTGTTCAGCGGGGGGGCCGCCGGCCTGTCGGTGCTGAGCGGACCCACCGGCGGGTACCTGCTGGCGTTTCCGCTGGCTGCGGCGGTGGTGGGTGCCCTCGCGGTCCGTGGTTGGGACCGGAGCGTGCCCCGCGCCGCGGCGGCGATGGCGATCGGCACGGTCCTGATCTACGCCGTGGGCCTGGCCTGGCTGGCCCGCTTCGCTCCGGACCTGGGCACCACCTTGGCCTGGGGCCTGTGGCCGTTCCTTCCCGGCGACCTGCTCAAGATCGCGGCCGCCGCCGGTGCGCTGCCGCTGGCGTGGCGCTGGCTGGGGCGCGACCGGCCGGACCCGTCGCCGGGCGGGTGACGGCGTCCGCGACGCGCCCGGCCTGGACGCCGCGGTTCGCGTCCCGGACCGAGCGGATGCGCGCCTCGGAGGTGCGGGAGCTGCTCAAGATGACCGCCGGGACCGACACCGTGTCGCTCGCGGGAGGCCTTCCGTCGCCGGAGCTGTTCGACGTACCCGCCTTCGCCGAGGCGACGGAGCGGGCCCTGACCAAGGACGGGCGACGAGCGCTTCAGTACGGGCCGACCAACGGTCTGAAGGAGCTGCGCGCCTGGGTGGCGGATCGCCTGCCGGGCGCGCAGGCGGAGGGCGTGTTGATCACCTCCGGATCGCAGCAGGGGCTGTCGCTGCTGGCGCAGGTACTGATCGATCCCGGAGCGACGGTGGCGGTGGCCGCGCCGACCTACATGGGGGCGTTGCGGGCGTTCGACCCGTGCGAGCCGCGCTGGATAGGCGTGGACTGCGACGAGGACGGC
>JBBDSD010000040.1:0-2031 GCA_040905065.1 Trueperaceae bacterium
GAGGTGCTCGCCGCCCGCGCCGACCTGGCGCGACGCCAGGCGCGCGTGGACGTCGGGTTGCACGTCGCCGTCGGCGACCTCGACCGGCCCCGCCTGCACGAGATGATCGACGCCGGGGCGGTCGCCTTCAAGGCGATGATGCACGCCGCGCCGCCCGGACGCGAGGCGTCGTTCCGTGGCCTGGCGATCCCCGACGACGGCACCCTCTACCGCGCGCTCGAGGCGGTGGCCGAGACCGGCCGCGTCCTGATGGTCCACGCCGAACACCAGGAACTGATCGACCTGTTCGAACGCCGCGAACAGGACGCTGGACGTCACGACGGCATGGCCCACGCCCGCTCGCGGCCCGTGGTCGCCGAGGCGTCGGCGGTGGCGCGGATCGCCTCGATGAACGAGGCGATCGGGGCGCGCTTGCACATCGTGCACCTGTCCTCGGCCCGAGCCGCCGAGTACGTCGCCTGGTTCCGCAGCCGCGGCCAAGCGATCACGGCCGAAACCACGCCGGCCTATCTGTTCTCCGACCTGGGCGACGTCGAGCGCCACGGTCCGTTCGTCAAGATCAACCCCCCGCTGCGTACCCGCGCCGACGGCGAGGCTCTGCTGGACGCGCTGAAGCGCGGCGTGCTGGACACGGTCGCGTCCGACCACGCTCCGTTCCGCGGCGCCGAGAAGGAAGCCGGTCGCGAGGACATCTGGTCGGCTGGCTCCGGCATCCCTAGCGTCGAACTGACCGGCCCCCTGCTGTGGGACGCGGCGCTTCGGGGGCTCTGCACGTTCGAACAGGCGGTCGCGTGGACGTCGGCGACCCCCGCCTCCCTGTTCGGCCTGCACGCGGCCAAGGGACACCTGGACGTGGACGCCGACGCCGACTTCGTGCTGCTCGATCCCGACGCCGAGACGGTCGTGAGCAGCGAACGCCTGCACAGCCGCAGCGCCGATGCCGTGCGGCACGTGATCGGTCGCCGGTTGGGGGGCCGCATCGCGTCGGTCTGGTCGCGGGGCCGCATTGCCTTCGACGGCGAGCGGGTCCGCACCGAACCGGGCGACGGTACCGTGATCCGACCGAGCGCCGACCCCCGCCTCCCCGCCACCCCCACCGCACCGCCGAGCGCCGCGACGGCGCCGCACGAACGCCCGTGACCAAAGGAGACCCATGCACCCCCTGACCTACGCCGCCCCCGAGATCGCGCGCACCCACGTGGACGTGGTCATGAGCCTGAGTCGGCTCGGCGAGCCACGCTTTCAGCGTCCGCTGGTGCTGGCGAACTACACCGGCATCGAGCCGACCCTGAACGACCTGAACGCCGTGTCGGACGCCCTGTCCAAGGTCGAGGCGCACGTCGCCGAGATGCCGGCCGGCCATCCGCGCGCCTACCTGCAGGCGCTGACGCGCGGCTCGCGGACGGTCGCGTCGATCCTCGCCGGCGAGGATCGGCCGTACCGCGACCTGGTGCGCAATATCCTCGAGATCGAGCACGAACCGATCCCCGACAGCGAAACGAAGCGATTGCGCGCTGAGCTCCACGAGGGACTCGGAACGCTCGGCTACGACGGCGATCTCGAGACGCAGGTGCCGGCCTGGCTGGAGGCCACCAGCCTGACCGGCGACGCCGTGATCGACTTCGGCCGCTCGATCCTGGACGACGCCCGCCGCGACACCGAGAAACGCGTGCTGACGCTGCCGCCCGGCGAAGGGGTCGACTCGTTCGGTGGCGTCCGCGACGTGCACTACAGCGGCCGTTCGCAGTACACCGGCGACTACCGTGGCTGGCTCCACTTCAACGTCGACAAGCACTGGCAGAAGGACTTGTTCGTGCACGTGCTCTGCCACGAGGCGTACCCCGGTCACCAGACGTTCTACGCGCTCTGGGACTGGCTGTACCAGCAGGGCCGCTGGCCGGTCGAAGCGGCGTACTACCAGCTCAACGCGCCCACGAACGCCGTGTTCGAGGGCGGCCCGGAGATCGCGATGCACATGCTCGGTTGGGACGAAGGCGACACGCCCGAGGCGCTCGCGCTCCGCACGGCCGT
>JBBDSD010000041.1:0-2027 GCA_040905065.1 Trueperaceae bacterium
CGTCGCCGTCAGGGCCGCTCGTGTCGACCTGACCGGCGGCGGATGTGCCGACGTCGATGGCGGGTGCGGCGGCGATCGCCAGCGTGGTGGCGGTCGCAACAGCCACTGCGGTCAGGAGACGGCGGCGCATGGGACGTTCCAGGGAGTCGGGGGCTGCCCACCACTTCCACGTGCAACCCCCGGATTCCTGCACGATCCGCGGATACGTGTCGAGAACCCGGCCGGGTGCGCGCCGTGCGCAACCTCAGCGGCGACGCTTGGGGGTCCTGCGCAGTCGCTTCTTCTCGCTGCGGTGGCGCTTGTCCTCCAACCGCTGGCGCTTCTGGGACCGCGAGACCCGGGTCTTGCGCCGCTTCTTGGGCGGCTGGATCGCTTCGCCGACCAGCGCGCGGAAGCGCGCGACCGCGGCATCCCGGTTCTGGTGCTGGCTGCGTTCCTCGGCGGACTGCAGGATCAGGACGTCGTCAGTGGTGATGCGGTTGCCGAGCCGCTCACGGACGCGCTGCTTCTGGGCGTTGCTGAGCGACGATGCGCCGACGTCCCAGCGCAGCTCCACCTTCGACGAGGTGGTGTTGACCCCCTGGCCGCCGGGGCCGCCGGACCGCGAGGCACGGAACTCCAGCTCCGCCTCGTCGATGGAGCTGCCGTTGGGGAAGGTGATGCGTGCCATGCCACCACGGTAGGCCGCCCGACGCGGGACCTCGCCGCCACGTGGACGGCGAGGTCCGGTCGAGCCGGGGTCAGGCGGTCCCGCCCGTCCACGGGCCCCACGAGGTGCCCTCGTCGTACGGGTTGGGCTCGGCGCCCTCGGCGTCGTAGCCCTCGAGCTCGTAGACGAAGAACCCGGTGTTGGCCGCGCCGTACGAGGCGGAGTAGATGAAGCCCCGGTAGGCGTACGCGGTCCACATGGCCGCACCCTCGGGCGTGGCCTGCGCGTGCACCGCGGCGGCGCCGACCGGGCCGACGCCGGCAGCGCGGGTGAAGTCGTGGATGATCGCCCCGCCGCTGTACCACCCCGTCACCGTCAACTGGCTCCCGCCGTCGTTCTGGTCCGCCGCGATGAAGTTGTAGAAGTGCGACGTGCAGACCCGGGCGTTGGGCAGGTCGGGCGCCGAGCCGTACCCGATCGGTGCCGGTGCCTCGGGCACGTGGAAGTCGTACGCCATGAGGGTCCCGGTGGGTGCGCCCGCCGTGCAGCTGCCGGCTGCGGCGCCAGCGAGCTCGTCATTGAGCACGAGGGTCACGCCGTCGGGGGCGAGGCGCGCCCCGTGGTGGATGTTGATGGACGGGTTGACGATGGTCGAGACGTGCTTGGGTGCGAGCGGGTCCTCGGTGATGTCCCAGATGATGGTCGTCCCGATCGCCGCGCAGAAGATGAAGTCGCGCTCAGCGCCGGTGGCGTCCACCACGTCGAAGGCGAGGCCCTGGTCGTGGCAGCCGTCGGCTGCGGCCGTGGCGTCACCGTTGGTCAGGTCACGCATCGAGATCTCGTGCGACTGGTTCTGGGCGACGTCACCCTCCAGGCTGAACGCACCCCAGACGGGCGCGGTGTGGAACCCGGCCGTCGAGTAGTACACGTGCCCCGACCGCGGGTTGAGCGAGATGTTGTGGGTCGCGTCCGTCAATTTCTGGCTGGGCTGGAACCCACTCTCGCCGACCGAGTGGACGAACTCAGGGTTCGCCGGATCCGTCACGTCGAAGATCCAGATGCCGGCGCCCGTGGGCAGCCCGCCCTTCTCCGCGGCCATGGGGCACGGCTTGGCGCCACCGTCGTGGCCGATGACGACGTACTGCTCGTACACGATGATGTCGTTGTGGAAGCCGCCGCAGCTGACGCTGGACAGCAGCACGGGCTCGCGCGGATTGGTCACGTCCACGACGCGGAAACCGTCATCGCCATCGACCGTGCCGACGAACGCGTAGTCCTTGACGGCGTCGACCGTCTGGCCGTCGAGCACCTGTTCGCCCTCGCGGCGCTGGAACATGATGTCGGAGGACGCACCGGTCTCGAGCTCGGCGATGAGCTC
>JBBDSD010000042.1:0-2012 GCA_040905065.1 Trueperaceae bacterium
TCGCCGGTGGCCCAGTGGAGCTGCACCGGGATGGTGTGGTGGTACGCGCGACTACCGCCCGGATCCCAGTACGACCTCATCGCCGGCAGGTCGGCGTACCAGGTGGCCACCTGCGTGGCGCGCGCTTCGACCGTTGCCATGGCGCGTGCGCTGACCACCACCGGCGCCAGGCCCGGCGGGGCGGACAGGCACTTCTGCGAGCCGGTGTAGGCGTAATCGACGCCCAACGCCTCCATGTCGAACGGCATCATGCCGACCGTGGTGACGGCGTCGACCGCCAGCAGGGCGCCGTGCGCTCGCACTTCGGCGGCGAGCTCCGGCAGCGGGTTCAGCACGCCGGTGCTGGTCTCGCCGTGCACGACCGTCACCAGCTTCGGGTCGAAGCTCGCCAACGCGGCCCGCAGCGCGCCCGGGTCGATCGGCTGCCCGACCGGCGCTCGCACGGTGCGGATCTCGGCGCCCAGGCGGCGCGCCATCGCCTCCATCCGGTCGCCGAACACGCCGTTGGTGGCGACCAGCAGGCGGTCCCCCGGTTCCAACAGGTTCGCCAGCCCCGCCTCCATGCCCAGCGATCCGGTGCCGGCCAGCAACGCCGCGAACGCTTCCGGGCCGGCTCCGTACAGCGACCGCAGGTCGGAGACGATCCGGTCGTTGTACGCGAACACGTCGGGATCCATGTGGCCGCGCATCGGCCACTGCATCGCCGCCAGCGCGCGCGGATGGATCGGGGTCGGTCCGGGCGTGAGCAGCAGGACCTCGCCGGTGGGCTCCATGGATCTCCTTCAGGCGTCGGCGTTCGGACGCCGAGACGGTGCGGACGGGGCTGCGGACGGCGTTGCGGACGGGGGTGGGACGCGCACCACGAAAAAGGACGACCTCGGACGCGAGGTCATCCAGCGGGCGACGCGACGCACGGTGCACGCACGGTGCAGAGGTGCTGCGCCGCTCAGGGCGTAACTCGTGAGCGGGAGGGTCGGCGGCGCCGGTTCGATCGCGTCGGTAGCTGGAGGCGAAACCGGGGCCGGGTCGGAACCGTCACGCGCGCAGCGTACCCGATGCGCGCCGGCGCCGGCAAGCGAGCGGCGTCGCCCGCGCTCTTGTGTCCCGGCGGCGCGCCAGGCTACAATCGCGGGCGGACGACGGTCCGGCTGCTTTGGCGGGTGGGTTCGATCGAGCCCGCCCCTTTTCGTTGCCGGGGCGATCCGTCGCCGTACTCCCGTCGATCCGAACGTTTCCGCAGGTCGCGTCCCCGGAGGTGCCATGGACCTGGCGCACGCAGCCGAAGAGGTGCTCGCCCCGCTCGGGTACGACCTGCTCGAAGCGACGGTGATCCGCAAGGGCCGCTCGCTCCGGGTGCTGGTCCGCATCGACCGTGTGGACGAAGCGCCGGTCACGGTCGAGGACGTCCGCATCGCCAGCGAGACGGTCGGCCTCGAGTTGGACCGGTTGGACCCGTTCGACGGCGCCTACCAGCTGGAGGTCGAATCGCCGGGCCCCACCCGGCCGCTTCGCACCGCCCGGCAGTTCGAACGGTTCGTGGATCTGCGCGCCAAGGTCAAGACCGCCGACCGTGCCTTCACCGGCATCGTCCGCGGCGTCGACGGCAACGCGGTCCGGTTCGAGGTGGACGGCGAAACGTGGGAACTGGACTTGCACGACGCCTGGACCGCGCGGTTGGCCGAGTGGCCCGACCGACCGCGCTGAACACAACCGAATAGGAGACCACGCATGAACAAGGAATTCATCGACGCGCTCGCCATGATGGCGGCCGAACGCAATCTGGACCGCGATCAGCTGCTGGCCAGCTTCGAAGAGGCGCTCGAGCACGCCTTCGAACGGAACGTGATGCCGGGCAAGCAGATCGAGGTCGACATCGACCCCGAATCGGGCGAGATGGAGGTCCTGGTCGTCCGCAAGGTGGTGGCGGAACCGAACGAGGACGAGGACGAACGGGAGAAGGAGATCCTGCTGGACGAGGCGCTGGAGCTCGATCCGGACGTCGAGGTCGGCAT
>JBBDSD010000043.1:0-2003 GCA_040905065.1 Trueperaceae bacterium
GCCCCGTCGGTAGGCGTCCAGGTCGGGCAGCGGCACGCCCACGCGGGTGGCGGCGTAGGCGGGGACGTTGAGTCGCATCGGGCGCCGGGCGCGGTGGAGCGCTGCGAAGTAGTCGGGGGGCGAGGCGCCGGCCCAGAGCACGCCGTCGCGGCCGTGCCGGCCTGCCGCCCGAGCGAACAGGTCGCCCTCCTGCAGAAAGCGGTGCAAGGTGGGTCCGGGCCACGGTCCGTAGTGGCGTCCCATCGCGGCCGCGCCGTTGCGTCCGCTCAGCAGCGTGGCTTGGCCGGTGGCGGACTGCGGTAGGCCGGGCACGCCCAGGGTGGCGTCCAGCGCGCGCACCGTGGCTCCGCTCGCGGCGCCGTGCGCGTGCGCGTCGGTCGCGAGCGACGTCCACGATCGTCCGGCCAGGGCGTCCAGAGCGGGGGTCGGGACCGCTGCGAACGGGTTGCGGTCGGGATCGTCCTCGCCCAGCCCTACGCCGTCGAGGAACAGCAGCGCCAGGGCACCGGCGACCGCGTCGCTTGGGTCTCTCGCGCCCGGACCGGTCAGGCGCCGACCCCCAGCGCCCGCTTGGCGCGCGCCAGCGTGTCGGCGGCGGTGGAACGCGCCCGTTCCGCCCCGCGCGCCAGCACGGCGTCCAGCGCGTCCGGGTCGGTCGCCAAGGCGCGGTAGCGCTCCTGGATCGGGCGCAGCGACTCGACGATCACCTCCAGCACCGCCTTCTTCAGGTCGCCGTAGCCGCCACCCGCGAACCGTTCGGAGAGCGCCTCGACCGGTTCGCCGCTGAGGCTGGCGTGCACCTGCAGCAGGTTGCGGACACCGGCGCTGGCGTGCTCCGGCCGGAACTCGCGACCGGAGTCGGTCACGGCGCTCATCACCGTCTTCTTGATCCGCTTCTCGCTGTCCAGCAGGTGCACCGCGTGCCGGTCGCGTTCCTGGGCCAGCGACTTCGACATCTTGACGTCGGGCTCGTCGAAGCCCATGACCCGCGCTCCGCTGGTGGGCACGACCGCCTTCGGCAGGCGGAAGGTGTCGCCGAACATGTGGTTGAAGCGGCCGGCGATGTCGCGGGTGAGCTCGATGTGCTGCACCTGGTCCTCGCCGACCGGGACCACGTCGGTGTCGTACAGCAGGATGTCGGCCGCCTGCAGGACGGGATAGTCCAGCAGACCGACCGACACCGAGTCGCGCCCGTCGCTCTTGCTCTTGAACTGCGTCATGCGGTACAGCCACCCGAGCGGCGTGGTGCAGTTCAACAGCCAGGTGAGTTCGGCGTGCTCGCGCACGTGCGACTGCACGAACACGGTGCTGCGGTCGGGATCGATGCCGCACGCCAGGTAGAGCGCCGCGACCTCGC
The DNA here is from genome assembly GCA_040905065.1 of Trueperaceae bacterium. Classification (GTDB taxonomy): domain Bacteria; phylum Deinococcota; class Deinococci; order Deinococcales; family Trueperaceae; genus SLSQ01. Next base: position 1,358 of record JBBDSD010000043.1, read on the forward strand.
GGCTCTTGTCCCGCAGCCGTGCCGGCTCGATCGCTCCGGGCACGGTGATGGCGTGCAAGTCCACCACGCAGAAGACGTTGTCGCGTTCGTCCTGGTGCTCGGCCCACTGCCGCAAGGCCCCGAGGTAGGTGCCGAGGTGCAGGTCGCCGGTCGGTTGCACGCCGGAGAAGACGCGGGGACGGCGTCCCGCCTGGGCGTTGCCCTCCCCGGCCTGAGCCGCCGGCGAGGTGCCGGGCGCTGGGTTCGTGTCCATGAGGGGAGAGGATAGCACCGGGCGGCGGTGCGGCGCGGTGCGTGGCGTGCGGGTCAGGGGCGGACGCGCCCGACCCAGGCGAGCGGGTCGGTGGGGACGTCGTCCACGCGCATCTCCCAGTGCAGGTGCGGCCCGGTCGACAGGCCGGTGCTGCCCACGGCGCCGATGACGTCGCCCCGGCGCACGATCTGTCCCTCCTGCACGTCGATGCGGGACTGGTGGTAGTAGCGGCTGGTGAGGCCGGCGCCGTGGTCGAGGACGGTCATGCCGCCGGCGATGCCGAAGACGTCGGCGATCACGACCAGGCCGTCGTTGCTGGCTCGGATCGGGGTGCCGGTGTCGGCGGCGATGACCTCGCCCAGATGGAAACTGACCCGTCCGCCCGGCGCGTAG
>JBBDSD010000044.1:0-1983 GCA_040905065.1 Trueperaceae bacterium
GACGGCCTGAGCTGTTCCGCTCGCTGTCCTGCCACGAGCCACCGCTGTTCGGCGTGCTTGACGACGATCCCGAGAGCCAGGAGATGCTGGCGCGGGACGCGCACACCCTCGCGGCCATCGGAAAGCGCATCGCCGAGGGCGATCACGAGGGCGCCGCGCGCCAGTTCGTGGAAGAAGTGATCTTTGGACCGGGCGCGTGGGAGAACGCCCTTCCGGCCGAGACGAGGGCGATCATGGTGGCCAACGCCCCCACGTTCCTCGATGAGCTCCAAGACCCCAACCAGAGCACCGTCGACCGCTACGCGCTGGCGAACCTCGAGGTACCGACGCGGCTCACTGACGGCACCGAGAGCCCACCGGTGTTGGCGCGCGTGACCGATCGGCTCGTGGAGCTGATCCCAGGCACTACCCGCGAGGCAATCGAGGGCGCAGGACACGTGCCCCACCTGACGACCCCGCAGCGCTACATGGAGACCATGACGCGCGCGTGACGAGCGCGCGTCTCAGGTTCGCTGGTCACCTGCCGTCGATCACCGAACCCGCGGCGGCGGTCAGAAAGACCTGACTTGGTCTGCGACCTCCTGCGCGCATGCCGGTACCGTGGTCGACCAGGCGGTCATGGTGAGGATTGTGCCGGCGGCTCTGTCCCGTTTGCGGGCAGAAAGCGGGTTGGTGGTTGGGCACCTGTATGCCGAAAGCCGAAGTGGAGGTGATGCCACCGGATACGAACACCCAGGTGACGGTCGCCGGGCCGGTTCTGTATCTCGGTCGACGTCGACCGCCCGCACCGACCTGTCGGGACGAGGTCCTGTCCGCAATCGGTCGGCTCCTGGAAAGGACCGGCGAGGAGATCTTCACGGTCGCCGCCGTCTTCGCTGAAATGGCGGCCCATGGGACCAGGTACAAGGAGAGCGCCGTCTACAAGACGACGCAGCGCATGACGAAGGGCACGCCCGTAGCCGGCAGGGCCACCCTGGAGCGAGTCGACCGGCAGGGGCTCCGCCTCCTCACGGGTCCGCGGCCATGCGCGGCGGTGGTTGTTCCCTGTGGGTGGCGTCCGGGCTCGTGCCGATCGCCCTCGGCCGCCACGATGGCGAGCGGGAACTCTCTCGGGCGCCACGTGGCCGCCGCCGTAACCGGCAGTTGCTCGACGGCTTCGAGCTCGCCGACCTCACGAACCACCGTGTAGCCACGCTTCTGTGCTGATTCGGTTGACCGTCTGCCCGGCGAACTCGCCAGAGGGCATGCCTGGTCATAGCAAGTCCGGGCCGCCTGCCAGCAGCACGTCCCCGCCGAGATCGATCGCCTGCTCGGCGATCGACCGGCGCCGCCGTTCTCCACGCCGTCCTGTGGGCACTGCGCGGTGGTCTGCGCCGGGCCCTCGCAGCCACGTTTGGCTACGTGGGCCATGACGCCGGCGGGGGCGGCGTCAGTGCGGCGGGCGGTGCTGACGTTACCGATCAGCGTCCCCGTGCGAAGGTCGCGGCCCCGGGCCCGACTGGGCAGCGAGAGCCGGGACGTCGCCGTTCCCGCTAGCGGCCTGCGTGGTCTGGACGACGGCACGCTCGAGGCCGCTGGTGGTGGGCAGCGGCGCGTGCCGGCGGCGTCCCGCTCGCACGCCGTTGGCGATCACGACCACCTCGGCGAGTTCGTGCGCCAGCACGACCGTCGCAAGCCCGAGCACACCGGTCGCGGCCAGCGGGACCAGGGCCAGCAGGATCCCCCCTGACAGCGCGAGGTTCTGCAGCATGATCCGTCGCGCCCGGCGGGCGTGCAGCAGCGCCTCGGGCAGGTGGCGCAGATCCTCGCCCATCAGCGCGACGTCAGCGGTCTCGATCGCGACATCGGAGCCCATCGCACCCATGGCGATGCCGACGTCGGCGGTGGCCAGCGCCGGGGCGTCGTTGATCCCGTCGCCGACCATCGCGACCCTCCCCGACGCCCGCAGCTCCTCGACGATCTCGGCCTTGTCCTCGGGACGCA
>JBBDSD010000045.1:0-1980 GCA_040905065.1 Trueperaceae bacterium
CTACACCAACGCCGGCAAGTCGACCCTGTTCAACGCCTTGGCCAAGTCGGACGCGCTCAGCCGCAACGCTCTGTTCGCGACGCTGCGACCGACCAGCCGCGAAGGGTGGCTGCCGGCGCTGGGCCGCTGGGGCGCCAAGGTGATCTTCACCGACACGGTCGGCTTCATTCGCGACCTGCCGGACGAACTGGTCGACGCGTTCCGCGCCACGCTCGAGGAACTGGACGACGCCGACCTGCTGCTGCACGTGGTCGACGGCGCCGCCATCGGTGCCCCCGACCGCGTCGCCGCGGTGGATCGCATCCTCGATCGGTTGGAGCTGACACCACCGCGCCGGGTGGTGCTGAACAAGGGCGATGCGGCCGACGCGGCGGTGCGCGACGACCTGGAGCGCCGCTACGACGCAATCACCGTCTCGGCCCTGACCGGGGACGGCATCGATCGCCTCAAGGCCGACCTGGCCCGCACCTTGGAGGGGGACGACCACGTCCCCCTTCCGGACGATCCGGCCGAAGCGTGGGGCGTCGTCACCCCGGACGCCGGAAGCTAGTCTTCGTCCGCGAACGGAACGACCGCTCAGCGCGTCCACGGCCAGCGCGCTGTCGGTGCCCCCCCCCCCGTCCACCGCCCACTGGGCGTAGGCGTCGACGAAGGTGAAGCGGGCGTCGTGCACGCCGTCGGCCGCGAGGAACGCCAGGAACGCCCGCACGTCGCCTTCGCTGCTGGTCTCGAACAGGGAGCGACCGGACAGCCCCGCGAAGCGTCCCTCCTCGATGGTGGGCAGCGCCTCCTCGGCCGCGTCGGCCGCGTCCCGCAGTTCCTGCAGCAGCGACGAGACCACCACGTCCGGACGACCGGCGTCGGCCGGCGCGAACAGGGCCCGACCGCTCGCCAGCGAAGTGAGGACCACGTCGCGACCGACCAGCTGCCGCACCGGTTGCGGTTCGCCGCCGACCTCGAGCGTCGTGTCCGCACGGGCGCTCTGGTCATCGCCACCGTCGATCGTGACCGTCAGCCGGTACCGGCCCGGGGTCAGATCGGTCGGCAGGTCCAGCGTCAGTTCCTCGATCACGTAGCCGATCGCGCCGGAGGGCACCTCGATCTCCACTTCGCGTTGCAGCAGCGGTGCGGCGTCCTCCCCCGCGTCTTCTGCGTGCAGGCGACCGCGCGCCACGATGCGGCCGGGCAGGGCGTCGCCGGGCGTGTACGCCTCGAAGCGCAGGCTCAGCGGGTCGCCGGGTTGCCAGGGGCCGTGCAGCGCAGCCCCGCCCAGCACCACCGCGATCCGGCCGTTCGCGATCTCGAGCGGCGGCAGTGGGGCGGTCAGGGCCGCGATCCGCTCTTCGGCGCGACGGTCGAACGGGTCGCCGACGCCGCCCAGCTCCAGGTAGCGGGCGTACCGGTCCGCGGCCGCGTCGCGCAGTCCGCGCTGCTCGTGCATGCGCGCCAGCACGTAGTGCAGCGCCGCCTCGTCCGGCCGCGCTTCGAGCGCGTCGCGCACGTCGACGATCGCCTCCTCGTTCACCTCCGGATCGAGACGGAGCCCCGTCTCGTAGGCGTCCATGGCGTCGTGGAGACGCCCGAAACGGGCGCGGACCAGGCCCAGGTTGTACGCCGCGATCGCCTGGTTCGGTTCGAGCGCGAGGGCGCGTTCGCTGGCCTCCTCGCTCCGCTCCCAGAACCCCAGCAGGTACCAGGCCCACCCGAGGTTGGTCCAGTACAGGTCGCTCTGCGGCTGCAGCTCGACCGCGACGACCAGCGCGCGCGCTGCGGCCAGGCCGTCGTCCGCGCGGAACGCCAGGAACGAGAGCCGCTCGAACGGATACGCGAAGGTCGGCGTTACGCGGCCCAGCTTCCGGAAGGCGTCGGCCTCCAACGTCGCGTCGCCGGCCAGTTCGGCCAGCACCCCGACCACCACCAGGACCGCCGGGTCGTCGCTGTCGGCCAGGCGCGCCAGCCTGGCGTCGGCGTTTGGACGCT
>JBBDSD010000046.1:0-1973 GCA_040905065.1 Trueperaceae bacterium
TTCGACCTTCCCGGCTTTCACCGGCGGTTCCTGGACGCGACCGGCACGGAGGCGCCGTACGAACGCTTCCGCGCCACCTTCCTCGGTGCGGTCCGCGAGCGACCGGCCATGATCGCGTTCCTGGACACGCTCCCGGACCGCTACCGCGTGGGCATGCTGTCGAACAACGTACCGACGTTGTGCGACACGGTCCGCGACGATCCGCGCTTCGCCCGCATCGAACGGTTCGTGTTCAGTAACGAGATCGGCGTCCGCAAGCCGGACCCGGCTGCGTTCGCCGCGCTCGAGGAGGCGCTAGGCGTGCCGCCGTCCGAAACCGTCTTCGTGGACGATTCGGCCACGAACGTCGCCGCCGCCGAGAAGCTCGGCTACCGTGCCGTGCTGCTGGACGATCTGGACCGGTTCGGGGAGCGGTGGGCACGCGCCGTGCCCGACGTTCCTCCCCCGGTCGGGCCGGAGAGCGACGCATGAGCGGCCTCGACCGACGGCGCCGATGAGCGACGATCCTGCGGCGGCTCCGGACGAGCCGCGTCGCCCGATCAAACTGCTGCAGGGCTACCTGTGGCACCCGAACGATCTGGAGGTCGACCTGAGCCGGCATCTGCCGGCCACCCTCGAACCGGATGTGCACGTGCTTTGGGACGTCATGGAGCGGCCTCCGTTCGCCTTCTTCGACGACGGCACCTTGGCCGCGACCCAGACCGTGTACCAGTTCACGGTCCTGACCTTCGCTCCGGACGAAGCGACCGCCGAACGCTTGGTGCCGTGGCTGGCGGAGACGCTGCAGGCCGCGCTGGAGACGACCCCGGCCGGCGTCGGCTGGCAGGTGATGGAGGACCTTCGCCCCATCGCTTGAGTCCGGAGGCCGTGCCCGGTCGTCCCCACCGTCGCGACCACGGTCCGCACCACCGCCGCCGTGCGCCTCTACCGCCACGCTCCTGGGTCTCTACCCCACGACCCGACCCGCGGCGGCTCCCGAAGGCCGATGCTTGGTGACGTGCCCACGTCCGACCTTCCCCTGAGCGACGAGCAACGACGTGCCGTGGCCCTCGCCGCCGGCGGGAGCGACGGCGCGATCGTGGCACGTGCCGGCAGCGGCAAGACGTACACGTTGCGGGCGTCGGCGTTGGCCACCGACGGCGTGCCGTCGATGCTGCTCGCGTTCAACCGCGTCATCGCGCGCGAGGCGGCGACGCGCTTCCCGGCGCATGTGCGTTGCACCACGTTGCACGCCCTGGCGCATCGGTCGGTGGTCGGCCGCGACCCGCGCATGCGACGCAAGTTCGAGGCATCGCACCGCTGGACGCCCGACGCCGCGTGCGATGCGGTCGGCCTCGACCCGCGCGATCCGGACCGACTCACGCACCTGGCCGCCATCCGCGCCACGCTGCGTGGGTTCTGCGCGAGCGACGACGATGCCCCGCATCCAGGGCACCTGCCGAGCAGCCTGTTCCGCCATTGGACCGCGACCTTGGGCGACGCCCGAGCCCGCGATCGCCGCACGTGGGTGGTTCGGCGGGCCGGCCGCTTCTGGGCGCGCACGATCGATCCGGACGATCCGGTCCCCCTGGATCACGACGCCTACCTCAAGGCGTTCGCGTTGGGCGGAGACCCGCTCCCCGTCGAGCGACTCTGGGTCGACGAGGCTCAGGATCTCGCACCGGTGATGCTGCAAATCGTGCGGCGCCAATCTGCGTCGCGCCTGTTGGTGGGCGATCCGGCGCAACGGATCTACGGCTGGCGCGGCGCGATCGACGCCATGGCCGCGTCGGGCTACCCTGAGGTGCGCCTCACCCGGTCGTTCCGGTTCGGGCCGCAGATCGCTGCGACCGCCCTGCGGGTGCTGCAGGTGCTCTCGCCGAACGCGCGCCTGGTCGGAGCCGGCCCCGAGGGCACGGTCCGGAACGACCCGGTCGCAGGCGCCGCGTCCGAAGCGTCCCCGACGTCGCACGCGGCACCCGCAGGCGCGGACC
>JBBDSD010000047.1:0-11946 GCA_040905065.1 Trueperaceae bacterium
GTCGCGGCGTGACCGCCGAGCGGGGGATGGTGGACCTGGACGCCCTGAGCGAAGCGGTCGCGGCGGGCACGATCGATACCGTGCTGGTGGCGTTCAGCGGACCGTACGGTCGCCTGCTGGGCAAGCGCCTGGACGCGGAGTACTTCGTGCGGTCGGCCGCGACGTCCGGCACGCACGTCTGCGACTACCTGCTGACGGCCGACATGGAGATGGAGCCGGTCCAGGGCTACGCGTTCGCCAACTGGCATACCGGCTACGGCGACGTGAAGCTGCGTCCGGATCTCGCCACGCTGCGGCAAGCCAGCTGGTTGGACCGCAGCGCCATCGTGCTGTGCGACGTGCTGGATGCGCGAAGCATGGAGCCCACCGCCGTGGCGCCCCGCACGTTGTTGACGCAGCAGGTCCAGCGCTTGGCCGACCGCGGCTTGCAGGCCGAGGCCGCCTCGGAGCTGGAGTACTACCTGTACGAGGACGACTACCGACGGGCGTCGGAGCAGGGGTATCGCGATCTTCGCCCGGTGGGGTGGTACCTCGAGGACTATCACCTGCTGCAGGGGACCCGCGAGGAGCCGTTCACGGCGGAGGCGCGGCGGCACCTGGGCGCGTCCGGCATTCCGGTGGAGAGCTCGAAGGGCGAGTGGGGACTGGGGCAGCACGAGATCAACGTGCGGCACGCACCGGTGACGGCCATGGCGGACCGGCACGCCCTGTTCAAGCAGTGCCTCAAGGAGGTCGCGGACCAGGTCGGCGTGAGCGTCACCTTCATGGCGAAGCCGCACGCCGGTCAGGCCGGATCGTCGTGCCACCTGCACCTAAGCCTGTGGCAACAGGGCACGAACGCCTTCGCCGGGCCTGGGGCTGGCGCGGACGGCCGCGATCACGGCAGCGACGTGTTCCGGCACTTCCTGGCCGGCTGGATGGCCCACGTGCACGAGACGATGGCGTTCTACGCCCCGACCGTGAACGCCTACAAGCGGTTCGAGAACGCCTCCTGGGCGCCGACGCGGGCCGCCTGGAGCTTCGACAACCGCACCAGCGGGTTCCGCGTGGTGGGGAGCGGCCCCAGCCTGCGGATCGAGTGCCGCATCCCCGGCGCGGACGTGAATCCGCACCTGGCGTACGCGGCGGCGCTGGCGTCCGGCCTGGACGGCATCGAACGGGGCCTTGAGCCGCCCGACGCCTTCGACGGTGACGCGTACGGCGCCAGCGACCTGCCGCTCCTGCCCAGGAGCCTGCGCGAAGCGACGGACCTGCTCGAGGCCAGCACGTTCGCGCGCGCCGCGTTCGGCGACGAGGCGGTGGAGCACTACGTGCACTTCTTCCGGACCGAGCAGGCCGCCTTCGATGCCACCGTGACCGACTGGGAGCGGCAACGCTACTTCGAGCGCATCTGAAGCGCCGCACGCACGCCACGCAGCGACGAGGAGAGACCGATGGTGACGACATGACCAAGAACACCGACGGGCGGCTGGCCGACAAGGTCGCCCTGATCACGGGCGGAAGCAGCGGCATCGGGCGCGAGACCGCGCTGCGCTTCGCGAGCGAAGGGGCTGCGGTGGTGATCGCCGACGTGCAGGACGACGCCGGCCGAGCCACCGTCGCCGACGTCGAAGACGCCGGCGGACGGGCCGACTTCGTGCACGCCGACGTGTCCAGGGCCGCGGACTGCGAAGCGATGATCGCGCACGCCGAAGCGCGCTACGGCCGCCTGGACGTGCTGTTCAACAACGCCGGCATCATGGACGGCCGCGACGACGACGCGGTCGCTACCGACGAAGAGGTGTGGGACCTCACCATGGCCGTCAACGCTAAGGGCGTGTACCTGGGCTGCAAGTACGGGGTCCCGGCCCTGCGAAGGGCGGGCGGCGGCTCGATCATCAACACCGCCTCCTTCGTCGCCCTGCGCGGCGCCGCCACCCCGCAGATCGCCTACACCGCCAGCAAAGGCGCGGTGCTCGCCCTCACCCGCGAACTGGCCGTCGTGCACGCCCGCGAGAAGATCCGCGTCAACGCGTTGTGCCCGGGACCGCTCCGCACAGAACTGTTGATGAAGGTCCTCGATACCGAGGAGAAGCGGCAACGACGCTTGGTGCACGTTCCGATGGGCCGCTTCGGCGAGGCCCGCGAGATGGCGGAGGCGGCGTTGTACCTGGCCGACCCGGCCTCTTCGTACGTCACCGGAAGCGAACTGACCGTGGACGGCGGGCTCGCCGCTGCGTACGTGACGCCGGAATGAGCGGCCGTTTGGAGACCGTCAGCCCGGTGGACGGTTCGGTGTACGTGCGGCGGGATCTGGCGGGCCCGACCGAGATCGAGCGGACCCTGGCCGCCGCCCAGCGTGCGCAACCCTCCTGGCGCGACACGCCGCTGACGGACCGCATCGCGATCGTGCGCCGCATGGTGGAGGTGATGAACGAGCAGGCCGACGACATCGCGCACGAGCTGGCCTGGCAGATGGGTCGCCCGATCGCCGCCGGTCCCGGCGAGATCCGTGGCGGCTACGCCGAGCGGGCGTTGGGCATGGCCGATCTGGCGCCTCAAGCGCTTGCCGACCAAGCGGTGTACTGGCGCGACGGTACGCCAGTCCACGAGGCACTGACGGAAGGTGCCGGTCGGCAGGGCACGCCGGAAGGTCAGCCCCACCGCAGGTTGCGCGCCGTGCCGGTGGGCGTGGTGCTGGTGCTGGCGCCCTGGAACTTCCCGTTCCTGACGGCGGTGAACGCGGTGGTGCCCGCGCTGCTGGCCGGCAATGCCGTGGTGCTCAAGCACTCGGACCAGACGCCCCTGGCGGCGGAACGGATCGAGGCCACTTTCGCTGCGGCTGGACTGCCGCCGGGCGTGCTGCAGGCGCTGCACCTGAGCCACGACGCCGTGGCCGACGTGGTGCAGGACGATCGCGTCGGCTACGTGCACTTCACGGGCTCGGTCGAGGGGGGCCGCGCCGTCAAGCGCGCCGCGGCCGAGCGGTTCGTCGAGGTCGGCCTGGAGTTGGGCGGCAAGGACCCCGCCTACGTCCGGGAGGACGCGGACCTGGCGCACGCCGCTGCGAACCTGGCCGACGGGGCGTTCTTCAACAGCGGCCAGTCGTGCTGCGGCATCGAACGGATCTACGTGCACCAAGCGGTGTTCGATCCGTTCGTCGAGCTGCTGGTCACGCACGCGCGGGCGCTGCGGCTCGGTGACCCGCGCGATCCCGCCACCACGCTGGGGCCGATGGCCCGCACCGCCGGCGCCGAGCTGGCCCGCGCCCACGTCGACGAGGCGGTCGCCCAAGGCGCCCGGGCGCTGCTGGATCCCGCCGACCACCCGGCCGACGCGCGAGGCACGCCGTACCTGGCGCCGCAGGTGCTCGTGCACGTGCGTCCCGACATGCGCGTGATGCGCGAGGAGACGTTCGGACCGGTGGTGACCGTCGCGCCGGTCGCCGATGACGAGGCCGCCGTGCGCGCCATGAACGACAGCCGCTACGGCCTGACGGCCAGCGTGTGGACGCGCGACCTGGATGCGGCGCTGCGGATCGGTGGCCTGCTGGAGACCGGCACCTGCTACGCCAACCGCTGCGACTACCTGGATCCGCTGCTGGCCTGGACCGGCGTGAAGGACTCCGGCCGCGGCGTGTCGCTGTCCCGCCTGGGGTTCGGTCCGTTCACGAGGCCCATGTCGTTCCGGCTGCAGGAGCCGGGGTAGTCGCGGTGCGTTCCGTCCGCCACCGGAGCGACGCCACGACGAGAGGGGTGACGTCGTGCAACCGGACCGCGTAGAGCTTGCGGCCGTGCCGGTCCCGATGGGATGGGACGTGCCGCCCGCCGCGTTCGAGGTGCTCGCAGACGACGCCATCGCCGTGACCGCGCCCGCCCGCTCCGATCTGTTCCGCAGTCCCGAAGGCGATCGCGCCGTCGCCACCAGCCCCAGAGCGACGTTCCCGGTGACCGCGCCGTGCATGCTGTCGGCGCACGTACAGGTCGACTTCGCGGACGCCTTCGATGCGGGCGCGTTGGTGGTGCATCAGCACGAACGAAGCTGGGCGAAGCTGTGCCTGGAGCGGGCGCCGGACCGTCCGACCGTCGTCTCCGTGGTCACGTGCGGGAGGTCGGACGACGCCAACGCCTGGACGGTGGACGCCGACGCCGTGTGGCTCCGCGTCGCCCTACGCACGCGCGAGATCGCGTTTCACGCCTCCGACGACGGGGTGCACTGGGACCTGGTACGCCACTTCGCACTGGACCACGGCACGCCGACGCGCATCGGATTCGCCTGCCAAGCCCCGGTCGGCGACGGCTGCGAAGTGCGCTTTCGCGACGTTCGCTTTCGCGAAGGGTTGCTCGAGGACGTTCGCTCCGGAGCGTAGGGTTCGCGTCGCCCACCTGAGGGCGTGGGCCGATCCAGGACCAGACCCGCGCGCGTCGCGCCCGACGTCGAACGCGGCACGCTGCCCGCCTCACCGTGACGTCCGACCCTAGCACCCGATCTCGAGCGTCGCTAGCCTGAACCCGCGTCGGAAACGGCCGCCCGAGGCGTGCCGCCGCGACGCGGAGAGGACCCACGATGCCGGCACGCGACCGTCGCGACGACGCCGCCCCGCCACCCCCACGGCCCTGGCACGCCTACGAGGTCGACGAGACGCTGGAGACGCTCGGTTCGCAGCTGCACGGCCTGTCGGAGCGCGAGGCGTCGGAGCGGCTCGAGCGGGACGGTCCCAACGTCCTGCCCGAGGAGCCGCCGGTCCCGGCGTGGAGGCGGTTCGCGCGACAGTTCCAGAACCTGCTGATCGGTGTGCTGCTGGTAGCGGCCGGCACCACCGCGGCGTTCGGCGACTGGATCGAGACCTGCGTGATCCTGGCGGTCGTGATTCTGAACGCGCTCATTGGGTACGTGCAGGAGGGCAAGGCGGAGGCGGCGCTGGCGTCGCTGCGGACCATGCTGGCGCAGGGTGCGACGGTGGTGCGGGGCGGCGAGCGGCGCGAGATCCCATCGTCGGGGCTGGTGGCCGGCGACGTGGTGCTGATCGAGTCCGGCGACAAGGTCCCCGCCGACCTGCGCCTGATCACGGCGCACCAGCTGCGCTGCGAGGAGGCGGCACTGACGGGCGAGTCGGTACCGGTCGAGAAGTCGCACCGTCCGGTGCCGGAGGACGCACCGTTGGGCGACCGCGCCTCGGCCGCCTTCTCCGGCACCACCGTCGCGGCCGGCGCGGGCCGGGGCGTGGTAATCGCGACCGGCGCGCGGACCGAGGTCGGCCGCATCGGGCAACTGGTCGCCCGCGTCGCCAAGGTTCGGACGCCGTTCCTCGAGGCGATCGACCGCTTCTCGCGACTCCTGGCGTTCGTGATCCTGACGGCCGCGGCGGTCCTGTTCGCGTACGGCCTGCTGGTGCGCGGCTACCCGGCGAACGAGGCGTTTTTGATGGTGATCGGTCTGGCGGTCGCCGCGATTCCCGAGGGTCTACCGGCGATCATCACCATCACCCTGGCGCTGGGCGTGCAGCGGATGGCGCGCCGCAACGCGATCTTGCGGCGCCTGCCGGCGATCGAGACGTTGGGCGCGGTGACCGTCATCGCGACCGACAAGACCGGCACCCTGACACGCAACGAGATGACGGTCCGCGAAGTCCGGACCGCCGACCGGGCGTGGGAGGTGTCGGGCGACGGGTATGAGCCCGAAGGCCGAGCGGTCCTGCTCGATCGGGACGGCCGGCCCGCCGACGGGGCCGGAGATCCCGACGCCGGCGTCGCCCTGCGCGCCGTGGCCCGCACCGCCGCGCTCTGCAGCAACGCCGGCTTCTCCACCGGTCCGGACGGTCGCCGGGTCCTCTCCGGCGACCCGACCGAGGGCGCGATCCTCACGCTCGCCGACAAGCTGGGCGCCCGCACCTCGGACGACGCCGAACGGATCGCCGAGCTGCCGTTCGAATCCGAGCACGGCTACGCGGCCGCCCTGGTGCGCGAACCGGACGGCCGCCGCTGGATCGCGCTCAAGGGCGCGCCCGAAAAGGTCCTGGCCCGCTGCCGTCACGAGACGGTCGCGGTCGGCGACGTCGAGATCGACGCCGACGCCTGGACCGCCCGCCTCGACGCGCTCACCGGTCGCGCCTACCGGGCGCTCGCCGTCGGGCGCAAGGAGGTCCCGCACGCCGACGGAGAGGAGGACCCGACCCTCGACCACGCCGACGTGCAGGACGGGTTGGTCCTGCAGGGCGTCGTCGCGATGTTCGATCCTCCGCGCGAAGAGGTGGCCGACGCGGTGGCCGCCTGCCACCGGGCCGGCATCGGGGTCACCATGATCACCGGCGACCACGCTCGCACCGCCGAGGCGATCGCACAGCGGCTCGGCATCGGCGACGGCGCGCCCGCCCTGACCGGCGCCGACCTGGACGCCCTGTCCGACGAGGAGCTGAACGACGTGGTCGCGGAACGCTCGGTCTTCGCGCGGACCAGTCCGGAGCACAAGCTGCGCCTGCTCGAGGCACTGCAGCGGCGCGGCGAGGTGACGGCGATGACCGGCGACGGCGTGAACGACGCGCCCGCCCTGAAGCGCGCCGACGTCGGCATCGCCATGGGCGTCAAGGGCTCCGAGGCGGCGAAGGACGCCAGCGAGATGGTGCTGGCCGACGACGACTTCGGCACCATCGCCGCCGCGGTGGCGGAGGGCCGCACCACCTACGACAACCTGAAGAAGACGATCCTGTTCATGCTGCCGACGAACGGCGCCGAGGCGCTGGTGGTCACCGCCGGCATTCTGGTGGTGCTGGCCGACCTCCCGATCACGACGGTGCAGATCCTCTGGGCCAACATGATCACGGCGGTGACGCTGGCGCTGGTGCTGGCGTTCGAGCCGGCCGAGGCGGACGTGATGGGTCGCCCCCCGCGCGACCGGAACGAGCCGCTGCTGAGCGGGTACCTGGTGGCCCGCATCGCCTACGTCTCCACCCTGATCGGTGGCGCGACCCTGGCAGCGTTCTTCCTAGCGCTGGACGGGGGCATGACGCTCGAGCAGGCGCGGGCGGTGGCGGTGAACGTGCTGGTCGCAGGGCAGGGGTTCTACCTGTTCAACACGCGGGTGCTGAACGGCTCGGTGCTGACCGGAGGCCGCCTGCTCGCCAACCGCACCGCCCTCTACGCCGTCGCGGCCCTGATCGCCATGCAGGCGGCCTTCACCTACGCCCCCTGGTTCCAGACCTGGTTCGGCACGGCCGCCCTCCCAGCCGTCGCCTGGCTCCCGATCGTCGCAGCCGGCGCGGCGGTGTTCGTGATCGTCGAACTCGAGAAGCTGGTCACGGCACAGATCCGGACGCGGGCAGGCGCACGCAGCCAACGCAACTGAAAGCGCGTCCGTTCGCTCCATGTTCGACCGCACCTGTCCGGATCGCCCTTCTGCACTTGACGAACCTGCCGTCGTTCCGTATAGTCATGCACTCTTGGATCGTTTCATGCGAAAGGGGGTGCATATCCAGACACGCGCCCACCCTCCGGACTCCATCTGGAAGGACCTATCATGGTCGAACCCCGCACCCCCCGCACGCGCATCACGATGCAGTACGGTCGGCTCCCCGCCGGCGAATCGAGACCACCCCGCACCGGGGTGCGCCTCGCCGGCGTGATCGCCCTCGTCGCGTTCCTCGTCGCCGGCGTCGCCTGGGCCCAAACGCCCGATCACGACGCGATCCTCGCGATCGGACCCGCCTTCGAAGATGCCTTCGCCGAAGGCGACGTCGAGGCGCTGGGCGCGATGTACGTCGAGGACGCCCTCTACATCGCTTCGGGCGGCACGGTCCTCGAGGGACCCGAAGGCGTCGTGGGCCTGTTCACGGCGTTCCGTGAAGCGGACTTCGTGGCAATCGACTTGGAGAGCATGAAGGTGCAGGTGTCCGGAGACATGGCGTTCAGTGCCGGGGCGTGGACCCTGACGCACGCCTCAGGCACGACGATGAGCGGCTACTACACCAACGCGTACGTACGCACGGACGACGGCTGGCGCATCGCCCACACGGGCGGCACCGAGAAGGTCGAAGAGGAGTCCGCGGACGGGTGACGCGGTGGTCCAGGGTGCTCGCGACCCGCCGCTACGCATCACCTGAAAAGACGTCGTAGAGCGGCAGCGCCGCAACACCGAGCGCTGCCACGTCGGCCCCCACCACAGAGGACGCCGGCGAAGTCGAGGCCGTCCAGCATCGTCTCGAAGACGTCCATGTCCACCCCGGCGCTCAGGAAGATGTACGGCCGACCGGCCGCCTCGTCGGCTGCGATGAGTGCGTCACGGGCGGCGTCCAGGTCGGCACCGCATTTGATCCGCCTGCCAGGCCGGACGAGAACTTCGGATCGACCGGGTACTCGACCTGGAGGACGTCCACGCCGTAGCGGTCGTTCGAGAGCTCCTCGAGGATGCCGCGCACGCGATCCGGCCAGCGGCGGGCCGTACCCACCGGGTCGTCGGCGTCGTCGTAGGTGACCGGTTCGAGGAACAGCGGCACGCCGACCTGCGTGCACTCGGCACCGACCCGCTCCACCAGGGCGTGCGTGACGTCGTTGACGGCAGGGTCGTGATCGGGCGCGTAGTAGACCAGGAGCTTGATGCCGGTGGCGCCTCCCTCCACCAAGCGCCGTACGCTGGTGCCGGGCAGCAGTTCGGTCTTGCGTCCGTCCGTGCGGGTGTCGTAGCCGCTCTTCTCGTAGGCGAAGAGCAGGCCGCAGCCGTCGGCGCGCGCGGCGGCAGCCTCGTCGCCCCAAGTGGGATCGAGCATCCGCACGCCGCGACCGGCCCCGTCATCCAGGGTGACGGCGCGTACGCCCCCAGCGGCGCGAGGATCGCCGCTGCGCTCGGCCAGACCACGCCGATCCAGCGTTCGTCCGTGCACGCTCATGCCCATGGCGGCAAGCCTAGCCCGCGACCGGCCCCGTCATCGACGCCCGCGGCGCGGCACCCCCTTTGCGGGTACCCGCACCGGCTCAGGTCGCCGCGGGATCGTTCCGCCGCGCCACCTCCGCCCGCACGACCGGCGCCACCCTCGTGCCCAGCAGTTCGATGCAGCGCAGCACCCGGTCGTGCGGCATCGAGCCGACCGTGGCCTGCATCAGCACCCGGTCGTGCCCGAACGCCTCGTGGTGGCGGAGGATCTTCTCCGCCACCTGCTCCGGATCGCCCAGCAGCAGCGCGCCGTCCGGTCCGGCGTCGCGACGTACCTGCGCTTCGCCGTACGGCGGCCAGCCCCGCTCGCGCCCGATGCGGTTCATGACGACCGCCGCGGACGGCGTGAACTGCCGGATCGCGTCTTCGCTGGTGTCCGCCACGAACCCGTGCAGGTTCAGACTGAGCGGCAGCGCGTCGGGATCGTGCCCCGCCCGGCGGGCACCTTCGTGGAACAGCTCCCGCAGCGGCACGAACTGGTGCGGGTCGCCACCCAGGATCGCCAGCGCCAGGCCCAGACCCAGCGCTCCGGTCCGGAACGCCGAGCCGGGCGTCCCGCCGACCGCCACCCAGATCGGCAGGCGCTCCTGCACGGGGCGCGGGAAGATCGCGGCGTCGCGCAGCGGAGGGCGGTGCTTGCCTTCCCAGGTCACCACCGGTTCGTCCCGCAGCCGCGTGAGCAGTTGCAGCTTCTCGGCGAACAGCTCGTCGTAGTCGTTCAGGTCGTAGCCGAACAGGGGGAACGACTCGACGAACGAGCCGCGGCCGGCCATGATCTCGGCCCGCCCGCCGCTGATCAGGTCGACCGTCGCGAACCGTTGGAACACCCGCACCGGATCGTCGGAGCCGAGCACCGTCACGGCGCTGCTGAGCCGGATCCGCTCGGTGCGGGCGGCCGCGGCAGCCAGGAGCGTCTCCGGCGACGAGGCGAGGTACTCCTCCCGGTGGTGCTCGCCCAGCGCGAACAGGTCCAGCCCGACCTGATCGGCCAGCTCGATCTCTTCCAACAGCTCGCGGATCCGTTGCTGGGGCGGGCGCGTGATGCCCGTCGCCGGCTCGGGCGTGTTCTCGACGAAGCCGTACAGGCCGATCTCGAACGGGCGGCGCTCGACCGGATCGCGCTCGACCGGATCGCGCTCGACCGGACCTCGCTCGACCGGACCTCGCTCGACAGGCCCGCCCTCCGGTACGTCGCTCGCTGGCGCGCCGCTCACACGGTCGCCTCGGTCCCCATGCGTCGGCGCAGCCAGTCGTTCGCCAAGCGCCACGCCGTCTCGCCGCTGCGCAGCAGCACCGGGTGCGCCACGATGCCGTGGATGGTGCCGGGCAAGCGGTGGTGCTCGACCGAGACGCCCTCTTCGGCCAAGCGACGCGCGTAGGCGTCGCCCTCGTCGACCAGCGGGTCGTACGCCGCCGTCAGCACGAAGGCGGGCGGCAGGCCGGACAGATCTTCCGCAAGCGCGGGCGAGGCGTCGGGCTGCGCGGCGGCGGCCTCGTCCGGCAGGTACTCCTCGCCGAACCAGCGCATCGACGCTCGCGTGAGCCCGAAGCCTTCGCCGTAGGCCGCCATCGACGCCGATTCGCGCTCCGGACGCAGGTCGGTCGCCGGGTAGAACAGCAGCTGCCCCGCCAGGTCGGGACCGCCGGCGTCCCGCAGGCGGCGCGCGACCACCGTCGCCAGCGTGGCTCCGGCGCTGTCGCCCGCCACGATCAGCCGCTCGCCGTCGGCGTTCAGGTCGGCAGCGTGCGACGCCGCCCAGCGGACCACCGCTTCGGCGTCGTCGACGGCGGCAGGGTAGCGGTGTTCCGGTGCCAGGCGGTAGGCGACCGACAGCCAGGCGACCCCCGTTCCCGTGCAGCCGCGCCGTACCGCCGCATCGTGCGTGTCCAGGTCGCCCAGCACGAAACCGCCGCCGTGCAGGTACACCACCAGCGGCAGCGTGCCGCTCGCACCGGCCGGCCGGTACAGGCGGGCGTGAAGCGCCCCGGCGGGACCGGACAGCGTGAGGTCGCGCACCTCGCAGGTGGGCGCCTGAGCGTCGCGCAACGCCGTGCGCGCCCACTCGCTCCGGACCTGATCCAGTGGGCGTTCCCAGAGGGGCGGCAGGCCGGCGGTCACTTGGGCCTGGAGCGTCAGGTAGGCACGTACGTCGTCGTCCAAGGTCATGTCGTCCAAGGTCTTGTCGTGCAAGGTTCCGTCCTCCGAGGTCATGAGATCGCATGGTAGCGCCGAACCCGCTCGCGCCGCGCCGCCACCGCGACCGAGCGTCGCGCTATCGTGCCCTCCACATGCCACGCACCGTCGCCCTCTTCATACCCTGCTACGTCGACACCCTCTTCCCGGAGACCGGCGTGGCCGTGGTCCGCGTGCTGGAGCGGCTGGGCGTGAACGTGGACTTCCCACGCGAGCAGACGTGCTGCGGCCAGATGCACGTCAACACCGGGCATCACGACGACGCGATGCCGCTGGTCCGCCGATTCGTGCGGGCGTTCGACGAGGCCGAGACGATCGTGGCGCCATCGGCGTCGTGCGTGGCGCTGGTCCGGCACGAGTACGCGAAGCTGGCCCAGCGCAGCGGCGACGCGGCGCTGATCGAGGCGGTGGCCACCGTCGCGCCGCGCGTGCGGGAGTTCAGCGAGTACCTGGTCGACGACCTGGGCACGGTCGACGTGGGCGCCGAGTTCCCGCACGCGGTGACGTTCCACCCCACCTGCCATTCGCTGCGCCTGCTGCGGATCGGCGACCGGCCGCAACGGTTGCTGCGGGCCGTGGCCGGCATCCGCCTGCACGAACTGCCCCGCGCCGACGCCTGTTGCGGGTTCGGAGGGACGTTCGCCGTGAAGAACGCCGACACCTCGGCCGCCATGCTGGCCGACAAGATGAGCGACGTGCTCCACACCGGCGCCGAGGTGGTGGTGGCCGCCGACGACAGTTGCCTGATGCAGATAGGGGGCGGGCTGTCGCGGATGCGGACGGGGGTGCGCACCATGCACCTGGCGCAGGTGCTGGCGCACGACGGTCGTGGCGGCGGACCGTGGCTGGAC
>JBBDSD010000048.1:0-1061 GCA_040905065.1 Trueperaceae bacterium
ACGTCGCGGCGACGCTGGCGAAGCTGGGGGTGGCGCACGGCGCTGCGGGCGCGCAGAGGAGGGCGCGGCGCAGCTTCGAGCGGGCGATGGCCCTGCACGAGCAGGGGTACGGCACCAGTTTCGTGCGCGACACGCAGCAGTGGTACGGCGAGTGGGCGCTGGAGCAGGGCGAGGTCGCACTGGCGCTGGAGCAGCTCCAAGCCGTCACCGAGGGGGCGGATCCAGAGGTGCAAGGCCGCACCGGTGGCCTCGAGCCGCTCTCCCGCGCGCTCGAGCGGTCCGGCCGGACGGAGGAGGCGCTGGCCACGTTGCGCTGGCACGTGGCGACGCAGGACGCGATCCGACGCGACCGAGCGGAGGCGGCCACCCGCGTCCGCCTGCTGGAGCTGGAGCACGGCGTCGGGGGCGATCAGGAGGTCGCGCGCACGCACGCCGCCACGTTGGAGCGACGCAACCTAGCGCTTCGCGAACGAGCCGAGAGGCTGGAGCGGCTCAGCCACACCGACGAGCTGACCGGTCTTCGCAACCGCCGCGACCTGGACGCGCGCCTGCAGGAGGAGATCGCGCGGTCGCACCGGCACGACCGACCGTTGGTTCTTGCGCTGCTGGACCTGGACGACTTCAAGGGGGTCAACGACCGTAACGGTCACACCGTCGGGGATCGCGTCCTGATCCAGGTCGCGGCGCTTCTGCGCCACTCGTTGCGCGCGACCGACCTGGCCGCGCGCTGGGGTGGCGAGGAGTTCGCGCTGCTGCTGCCCGATACCACCCTCTTCGACGCGTACCACCTGCTGGAACGGATCCGCGCGCAGGTCGCGGAGTACGACTGGAACGCCGTGACGTCCGGCCTGGAGGTGACGGTCAGCGCCGGAGCCGCCGTGCTGAGCGAGAAGGATCCGAACGAAGAGCTGCTGCAGCTGGCGGACCGGCGGCTCTACGCCGCCAAGCGCAGCGGCCGCAATCGCACGGTCGTCGCCGACTGAGCCGTCCATGCGGTCCGCGGGCGCCCGGGCGCGCCGCCCCCCGCCCCCCCCCGGCCCCCCCCCCCCCCCCCCCGCCCC
>JBBDSD010000048.1:1071-11862 GCA_040905065.1 Trueperaceae bacterium
CGGTCGCGCGCCCGCCCGGAACGCGCGGTCACAGGCCCACCGCCCGCGTCCCCTCGCTCGCGAACCGGAACGGCACCGGGCGCAGGTCGGACAGTGCCGAGCGCACGGCCTCGTGCTGACCGTCCGGGCAGATCACCATCACCACCGCGCCGATCTTGCCGCCGGGAAGCTGCGCGCGGGCGCCGGTCGGAGCGATGCGGGCCAGCAGGGCACGGACGCGCTCGTCGGCGAATCGTCCGGGAAGCCGCAGCTTGAGGGCCTGCTGTTCCGCGACCCCGTCGGCGACGGCGGGCAGGTCGCCCGACGCCAAGGCGTGCGCCACCCCGTCGGCGAGGTCGCGGATGTCGTGCAACACCGGGAGAGCGCGGTCCAGATCGTGGCGCAGGCGGTCCAGCGACGGTTTGCTCCTGGCGTGCCATCCGGTCGCGAACAGCAGCGTGGCGTCCTCCAGGCTTCGAAGCATCGCGTCCGGTACGCGAAGGTCCGCGTCGCGCACGCGCTCGCCGTCGTAGCGCAGGTGACGCAGTCCGCCCAGGGCGCAGATCGCCGGATCGTGGAAGCCGGACGCGCCGTCCAGGGCGTCGATCTCGATGCGGGCGGCGTCGTGCAGCAGCGACCACCGGTCCGCGTCCTCGCCGCGCGCCCGACGCAGGGCGTGCAGCAGCGACACCGTCAGCGCGCCGCTGGTGCCCAGGCCGCTCTCGCCCGGCAGGTCGACCTGCATGTCGATCGACACCGGCCGCTGCTCCCCTCCGACGAGGCGGATCGCTTCGCGTGCCAGGTCGTGGCGGATCCGCGCCGCGTCGGTCGTCCGCTCGACCCGCTCCCCGGACCGGACGGTGAACGCGCCGTCCCGGGCGTCCCGCACGGTGACGTACGCGCGCGCGTCGATGGTGACGCTGACCGTGGCGCCCCCGAAACGGGCCGCGTACGGCTTCAGGTCGCTCAGGCCGCCAGCGAGCGGCAGGCGCAACGGAGTGGCGGCAGCGATCACCGGTCGGTCGCGGGTAGCAGGTGCGCGGCGCGCACGCGCGCCACGACCCGGGCCAGGTTCGTCTCCGGGTCGGGCGCGGTGCCGCCCAGGTGCCACCAGTCCGGCGCGGTCACGGCCCCGATCTCGAAGGCGGGATCGCGATCCAGCAGGCGCTGCAGGTTCGGCAGCGCCCGGATTTCGCCGTCGTCGCCCGGGTGCGTGAGCTCCGCCATGGTGGCCGGGTCCAGCTTCCACAGGCCCACGTCGCTGAGGGGTCCTGCGCCCCGGTACGCCCGCACCACGCGGCCGTCGTGGAGGTCGACGCGCACCGCCGCGTTCTCGCCTTCGGGCGCGGGCGCTACGGTCAGGACGCGGCGGGCGGGATGATCGGCGACCGCGCGGAAGCGTTCGGTAGGGACGTAGGCGTCGGCCAGCCAGCAGAGGACCGGGGCGCGGTCGCGCGCGGCGCCGGCGGCCAGCGTCAGCGCCTGGCCGGTGCCGCGTGGCTCGGGTTGTTCCAGGTAGCGCACCTCCAGGCCGTGGGCGCGCGCGCCGAACCAGGCGCGCACCTGCTCCTGATGGTGTTCGACGATCAGCGTCAGTCGGTCCACGCCGGGCCGGCAGGCGCCGCTCTCCGCCAGGTTCTCGACCGTGTAGTCCAGGAACGGCCGCAGCCCGACCGGGTACATCGCCTTCTGCAGGTAGCGTCCTAGCTCCCCGAAGCGGGTGCCGCGACCGGCGGCCAGACAGACGGCGTCCACGGCCGGCCCGCTCGGCTCAGTGCCGCGCAGCGTGCCGCGCAGCGTGCGAGCGGAGCCGAGCGGCCCGACTCACGCGTCGTACCCGCCCGAGGTGACGCCGCCGCCGGAGCCGATCCAGTCGTGGTGGAACCGTTCGCCCCGCTCTCGGTCCACGCGTTCGTAGGTGTGCGCCCCGAAGTAGTCGCGCTGCGCTTGGATCAGGTTCGCCGGTCCCCGCTCGCGGCGGTAGCCGTCGTAGAACGCCAGCGCGGCGGACATCGCCGGCGCGGCGATCCCCAGCGTCGCGGCGCGCGCGACGGTGCGGCGCCAGCCCTCCTGCGCCCGTTGCACGGCGTCGGCGAAGAACGGTGCCTGCAACAGGTTCTCGAGCGAGGACCGTTCGCGGTAGGCCGAGGTGATGTCGTCCAGGAAGCGGCTGCGGATGATGCAGCCTGCCCGCCACAACGCGGCCGCTTCGCCTGGATCGAGGGTCCAGTCGTACGCCGCAGCCGCGTCGCGCAGCAGCGCCAGGCCCTGGGCGTAGCTGACGATCTTGCTGGCGTACAGCGCGTCGTGCAGGTCGTGCAGGAACGCCTCTTCGTCGCCGTCGTGCTCGCGGTCCGGTCCGGACAGGAGCTTCGCGGCGCGGCCGCGTTCGTCCAGTGCGGCCGACAGGGAGCGCGCCGCGACTGCTTCGTCGATGAGCGTCAGCGGAACCCCCTGCTCCAGCGCCGCGATCGCGGTCCAGCGGCCGGTGCCCTTCTGGCCGGCGGCGTCCAGGATCGTGTCCAGCACGTAGGCGTCGTCCTGGTCGCGGGTGTTCAGGATGGCGGCGGTGATATCGACCAGGTAGCTGTCCAGCGGTCCTTCGTTCCAGCGCGAGAACACGGCGTGCATCGCCTCGTTGGTGAGGCCCAGGCCCCGCCCCATCAGGTCGTACGCCTCGGCGATCAACTGCATGTCGCCGTACTCGATGCCGTTGTGCACCATCTTCACGAAATGGCCGGCGCCGTCCTCGCCCAACCAGGCGACGCACGGCTCGCCGTCGGGCGCGCGGGCGGCGATGGCGCGCAGGATCGGCTCGACCTGATCATAGGCGTCCTTCGGTCCGCCCGGCATGATGCTGGGGCCGTGTCGGGCGCCCTCCTCGCCGCCGGACACGCCGACGCCCAGGAAGTGGACGCCGTGCTCGGCCAACTCGCGTTCGCGCCGGCGCGTGTCGGGGTAGTGGCTGTTGCCGCCGTCCAGGATCACGTCGCCCGGTTCCAGCAGGGGGAGGAGCTGCTGGATCACGGCGTCGACCACGCCTCCGGCCTTCACCATCAGCATCACCTTGCGCGGTCGGGCGAGGGCGGCGACCAGCTCTTCTAGCGTTTCGGCCCCCACGACGTTCGCGTCCTTGGCGCGCCCCCCGACGAAGTCGCGCGTCACCTCGTGCGTGCGGTTGTAGACGGCGACGGACACGCCGTGATCGCTCATGTTCAGGACCAGGTTCTGTCCCATCACGGCCAGGCCGATCAGGCCCAGGTCCGCGGGGGCGGCGGCTTCGTTCATGTCGACCTCCAGGGTGCCGGATGCTCGCGCTTCTTGTGGGCGACGCTACCACGATCGCTCAGGCCCGCCGTTCCCGCGCCCGGCGCAGTTCCTCCGGCGTGCGGGCGCGTCCCCAGACGCTGGCCGCGAACGTGATCATGCCGGCCACGGTGGCGGCCCCGGCGCACCACAAGATCGGGTCGGCCCACGGGGGCGCCGTGCCGGCCCGGGTCCACGGTTCGATCCCGGTCCGGACCAGCAGCCCCCCGTGGAACAGCGCCAACGTCCACGCCTCGACGCGGGGGGTGCGCACGCCGCCCGGTCGCGGCAGCAGCCAGAAGGCGACGCCCATCACCAGCGACAGGAAGAAGCCCAGCACCCCGGCGTGCACGTGCGTGGTCCGGAAGATCCAGGCGTGGGTCGGGTCGATCAGGAACCAGAGCCCCAGCACGCCGGTGGCGACCAGGTACAGCACCGCGATCCGTACGAAGGCGACCTGGACGAAGCTCACGCCGTCACGCCCGCGGCACGTCCGCCAGCTCGCCGATGCGCACGCCGCTCAGGACGCGCCGGATCTCCGCTGCCGCCCGGTGGTACGCCCCGTTCAGGGCGCACGTTCCGGTCCTGCGCTGCGTGGCGCACAGCGTCTGCGCTTGGCAGGTGTCGACGACCATCGGGCCGGACACCGCCTCGATCACGTCCAGAAGGGACATGGACAGGGCGCGGTCGGCGATGGTCACGCCGCCCGAGCGGCCGGTACGGCTGGACAGCAGCCCCGCGTCGACCAGGCGGGCCAGGACCTTCGCGAAGAAGGCGGCCGGAAAGGCCAGGTCGCGGGCCATGCGGGCGGCGCTGGCGCCGGGATGCTCGGCGGCGTAGATGAGGGCGTGGACCGCGTAGCTCTCTTCGCGGGTCAGCAGGGTACGGATGTGGGCGTCGGGCACGGAGGCTCCAGCGGGCCGAGGCGGCCGAATGGCGCGGGGCGGCCCGCGCGCAGGACCGGACGATCGGGAGGAAGCGGCGCGCCGGATGCACCACGTACGTGCTTCGGCCCAATAGTCTAGCAGGAACCGTGCCGCGTGGTTCCCGCCTGGATGCCGAGTCGGCCGCCGCTCGGTCCGATAGGCTTGGAACCTGCATGCGCGACCGTCGATCCCGTCCCGTCCCGCATCGGCCCGCCACGAGGGCCCGGTCGCTGCACGCCCTGCAGAGTCCCGACCTTTCCGCCGATCGCGCGCCGCACGCAGCGGGGGCGCGACCCGCGCTCGACGCGCCGTGTTCCGGGAGGCCCACGCCGACCTGACCTGGGTCGGAACGCTCCCGTCGTTCCCCCGACCGCCGTACCCGCGCGACCGCCCGCACCGGCCGACGGCCGCACCCTTTCGACCCCCCACCCGGAGGTGTCATGGACGTCCCGATTCTCGACCTACTGCTGATCCTGCTGGCGGCGTTCGCCGGAGGGCGGCTCGCCGTGATGCTGGGCTACCCGTCGGTGCTCGGCGAGATCGGGGCCGGCATCGTGCTGGGTCCACCGCTGCTGGGCCTTCTGGCCGGAGGCGAGTCGGTGGCGGTGCTGGCCGAACTGGGCGTGCTGCTGATGATGCTGTTCATCGGCATGGAGATCGATCCGCGCGAGCTGGGTCGGGCCTCGACCGGGGGCGTGCTGGCGGCGCTGGGCGGGTTCGCGCTGCCGTTCGTCCTGGGCTACTGGGTGATCACCGCCAGCGGTGCCACGCCGATGGCGGGCGTGTTCGTGGGGATGGCGATGGGGGTGACGTCGCTGGCGACGAAGTCCCGGATCCTGGTGGATCTGCGCATCCTGGACACCCGCATCGCGCACGTGATGATGGCGGGCGCGCTGGTGGCGGACACGTTGTCGCTGCTGATCTTCGCGGGCATCACCAGCGTGGTGAACGTGGGCAGCCTGGATCTGGCGTCGGTCGGCCTGATTACCGTGAAGGTGGCGCTGTTCTTCGCCGCTGCGTGGCTGGTGGGCGCCTATCTGCTGCCGGCGGGTTGGCGTTGGTTGGAGCGGCGAGGGTTGAATCGGACGGCGGCGGTTCCGCTGGTGCTGCTGGTGGCGCTCGCCTTCGGCGAAGCGGCGCACGTGGCTGGCCTGCACGGCATCCTCGGCACCTTCGTCGCGGGGCTGGCGCTGCGCGGCGCCATCACCCAGCGGCGCCTCTCGCACGACCTGACCGGCCTGGTGCGGGACGTGTCGATCGGTTTCCTGGCACCGATCTTCTTCGTGACCGCCGGGTTCGAGGTGACGTTCGCGGTGTTCACGGAGTCGCCGGGCCTGCTGCTGCTGGTGATCGTGCTCGCCACCCTCGGCAAGATCGTGGGCACGGTGCTCGCCTACCTTCCGACCGGGCACGGCTGGCGCGAAGGGGCCGTGATCGGGTTCGGCATGAACGGGCGCGGCGCGGTCGAGATCATCATCGCCGGCATCGGCCTGCAAGCCGGCATCATCGATCGCTCCGTCTTCTCGATCCTGGTGTTCATGGCGATCGCCACGACCGCCACCGTGCCGGTGCTGCTGACGTGGGGCGTGCGCTGGCTGGAGGGGCGCAACGAGCTGGTCCGGTCCGATCAGCGCTCCGGCACGATCGTGATCGGGGCGGGGCCGTTGTCGCGGCGGTTGGCGCGGCGCCTGGCGGAGCGCGGCCGCGTGGTGATGATCGACCGCAACCCGGCCAACGTGCGCGGCGCCCGGGCGGAGGGGCTCGAGGCGATGAACGGCGACGCGCTGGACGGACGCCTGTTGGCGGAGGCGGGGATCGAGGACGCGTCGACCGTGATCGCGACCACGCCGAACCAGGAGGTCAACGTGCTGGTGGCGCAGCGGGCGCGCGAGACCTGGCTGGTGCCCGGCCTGTACGCGCTGCTACCGCGGGCCGACGAGACCGGCCTGATGTCGGTGCTGTCCAGCCTGGGCGGCGAGCCGGTGTTCGGGCGGCTGGCCGACGCAGAACTGTGGGACGCCGCGATCGCCGGCGGCGGGATCGGCGAGGTCGAGGTCCGGGTCGACGCCGACGGCCGGCTCCCCAGCGAGATGCAGGAGCGCGTGGACGACGGTACGGCGCTGCCGCTGGTGCTGCAGCGGGGCGACGCCGTGAAGCCGATCGGGACCGGCCGCTTCGCGTCCGGCGACCGGGTGGTGCTGCTCACGATGGACCGCGGGGCGGCGGCGTCGGACGACCGGACGGCGTAGCGGCACGCGAACCGCGCGGACCGATCGGTCCACGCGGTTCGTTCGTCCGTGCGAACGACGCGGAGGCCCACGCCCGTTCACGTCCCGTCCCTACGCTCGGAAGCCTAGCCTTGGCGGGGCGAGCGGTGCAGGGACGATCGTCCCGGTGGCGACCGATCGGTGCCGAGACGGACCAGGCGCTGGAGCCGCGCGCGCAGGATCGCGGCGTTGCGCCTGCGCACGACACCGAACAGGCGCTCGCCTTCGGTACTGGTGAAGCGATGGCGCAACAGGAATCGGATCTGCGAACGTAGCCACGACGGGCGCGACAGGCGTTCGCCCAACTGGGCTCGCTCCAGCCGCAGTCGCTCGTTCCGGTTCGGGAAGGTGCCCGACCCCAGGAGGGCCAGATCGGCGTCCGCCATCAACCGTTCACCCAAGGTGCGCGGTCGTTGCGGCAGCCGAGTGGCGAGGATCATGCCGGAGATCTCGTCCAAGGCGTCGCCACCGAACCCGAGCGGAGCGCAGGTGGATCGCATCAGCTCGACGCTGGCCTGTTCGTGCCCGGTGCCTCGCGCGTCGCGCAGCGGTTCGGCGTCCGCCTCGACCTCGGACGGGCGTGGCGTGCGGCCGTCCGGTCGCGGCAGGCGCAGGAAGCCCAGGTCGTGGAAGCAGGCGGCCACCTCGAGCCGCCTTCGGGTGGTGGCGTTCACCCCGGCGGCGGTCGCCAGCCTCCGTGCGGCCGGAAGCACTTCGTAGAAGGTATGAAATGCGTCGTGGTAGCTCAGGCGCGGGTCCAGTCCGTTCGCCAGCCGTCGCGCTTCGGCGATGGCGGCGCTGGCGCCCGGACCCGGTCGATCGGCAGGCATCTACGTACGCTACCGCGCACGGCCGACCGGTCGCGTGCGCGTTTTCGCGTTCGGGCGCTATGATGCCCCACGACCGAACCGAGCGGATCGAAGGCACGTCCCCGAAGAGGAGTACCGACCGCATGCAGGAGTCCGCGCGTTCGAGGCTGGCCGCCTACCTGCCGCAAGACCGGCGTCGCGCCCTGGTGGCGGGGCGGGAGTTGCCGGACCGTCAGCACGGCGGGGCGGTGTTCGCCGACCTGTCCGGGTTCACCGCGTTGACGGAACGGTTCTCCAGCCTGCTGGGGCCGTTGCGCGGGGCGGAAGAGATGGGCGTCTGGCTGCGGCGGATCTACGAGGCGTTGATCTTTCGCGTCGAGGAGGAGGGCGGGAGCGTGCTGGGCTTTTCCGGCGACGCCATTGCTTGCTTCTACGATGGCGACGACGGTAGCGCTGCGATCCGTTCCGCACGAAGGATGCAGGACGACGTCGCGGTGCTGCGCGAGGTCCACGCCGGCGACGGCCAGCGTCTGGGCGTGGGCCTCAAGGTCGCGATCGCGGTCGGTCCGGTCCGCCGGTTCGTGGCCGGCGATCCCGACCGCCGGCTCTTCGACGTGCTGGCTGGAACCACGATGCTGCGCCTGGCGACGCACGAAGGGCAGGCCACGCCGGGCGAGATCCTGGTCGATCCGAACGTGGCGCGCACGTTGGGGCTCGAGGCGGTCGACGTGCGCGACGACGTGGTGGTGGTGCGGCCGCCGCGCCCGGACGCCGAAGACGGACCGGACGACGAGGAAGCGCCCGCTTCGGCCACGGCGTCCGTAGCGGCGCCGTCGGAGCGCGCAGCGCGCGAGGCGATGGAGGCCCTGCCGGTCACGCGCCCCGACGAGGACGGTGCGCCCGATCCGGAGGTGTCGTCCCGGTGGGCGCCGGAGGCGGTGCGCGACGCTTCGGATCAGGGCACGGCGTCGCTGGGCGATTTCCGGCCGGCCGGCGCGATGTTCCTGTCGTTCGGGGGCATCGATTGGGACGACGATCCCGAGGCGGGCGCCCGCCTGGACCGGTTCCTTCGCCACGTGCAGCGCGAGCTGGCACGGTTTGGGGGCACCCTGATCCAGGTGACGGTGGGCGACAAGGGCAGCTATCTGTACGCCGCCTTCGGTGCGCCGAAGGCGCAGGGCGACGACGCCGAGCGGGCGGTCGCCTGCGCGTTGGCGTTGGTGGCATCGACCGGGCCGGAGGTCGGCTCGGTCGATGGGTTGCGGGCCGGCGTGGCGTACGGCGCCATGTTCACCGGGCGTTACGGGTCGCTCAGCCGCAGCACCTACGGCGTGCTGGGCCCCAAGACGAACCTGGCGGCGCGCCTGATGAAGCGGGCGGGGGTGGGCGAGGTGATGTGCGACGCCGAGGCGGCCCGGCGGGCCCGCCGGCGCATCGCCTTCGTGTCGCTTCCGCCGGAACCGATGAAGGGCGTGGCCGCGCCGGTGCAGCTGCAGCGTGCCGAGCGGGAGTTGGCACCCGACGAGCGCGTGGCCGGCCCGATGTTCGGGCGGGACGCCGAGCGAATGGAGATCGGCAGCGTGCTGACGCGCCTGATGCACGGCGATGGCGGCGTGGTGCGCTACCAGGGCGAGGCGGGGAGCGGCAAGACGCGGCTGCTGCAGTGGACCGCCGAAGCGGCGGAGGAGCGCGGCATCCGCACGCTGCACCTCGGGCCGGCGCCGGAGGAGGGCGGCGCGGCGTTGGGTCGTTGGCTGGCACCGGCGCGCGTCCTGCTCGGCGTTTCGGCCGGCACGCGCGGCGACGCGGCGTGGCGGGCGGTGATGGAGCACGGGGCCGACGCCCCGCAGCGCGACGACGGCGGGGCTGCGCGGTACGACGATCCGGACGTCGCTGCGTTCGCCGACGGTGCGTTGCGCTCGATCACGGAGGCGGCCCGTGCACGACCGCTGCTCCTGCTGCTGGACGATCTGCACCGCAGCGACCGAGCCTCGCTGCTGCTCCTGGGCCGCGTCGCGGGCCTGATCGACGCCCTGCCGGTCGGCCTGGTCGCGGTGGGACGGCCGGCGGACGCCGAGCTGGAGGCGGTCCTGGACGGCGCGCTGCCCGGGGGACCGCGACGGCTGGAGGGTCTGGAGCCGGAGGCGTCGCGCATGGTGATCGCGCAGGTGCTGGGCGTGCCGGCCCTGACGGTGCCGTACCCGGTGGCGACCGCGGTGCACGAGCGTGCGGCGGGCATTCCCGCCCTGGTGGAGGAAATCGCGCGGGACCTGGTCGATCGGGGCGCGCTCCGGGCGCAGGCGGCATGGGAGGGCGTGGGTCGCGGCGGGCGCGGCAAGGGCCTGAAGCAGGGCGCGCCGCGCGTGACCTTCGACGAGGAGGCGCTGCGCGACCTGGACGGCAACCTCGATGCGCTCCTGGTAGCGCGTCTGGACCGGCTGACCGCTGCGGAGCGGACCGCGATGAAGGCGGCGGCCGTGATCGGTGTGACCGCCGAGCACCAACCGCTGGCGCACCTGCTGGAGAGCGATCCGGTGGCGATGGAGGCGGCGTTGACGCCGCTGGAGGGTCCCGAGATGCTGGAGGCGCTGCCGGAGGCGCACCGGTTCCGGCAGCAGGTGCTGCAGGGCGTGGCGTACGAGACGTTGCTGTTCGAGCAACGGCGCGCGCTGCACCGGCGCATGGCCGCCTGGTACGCGGAGCGCGAGAAGGCCGGGATGGAGACCGACCTGCAACGCATGGCGCTCCACTTCTTCGCGGCGGCGGAGGGCGAGGACGACCCCGAGACGGTCCAGCCGGCGATCGACGTCCTGTCGCGCCTGGCGGACCGGCACAAGGCGGAAGGCGAGCTGGAGGAGGCGATCCAGGCGTGGGAGCGGATCGGTCGCCTGGTGCCGCGCGGCGAGGCGTGGACCGACGCGCGCCTGCGCGTGCAGCTGGTGACGGCCGGACTGCAGGCGTGGGGCGGCGACCTGGTGGCGGCGGACGCGACCTACGCACGGGCGTTGCAGGCCGCCAGCGAGGCGGAGGCGGGTGCTTTGATCGTCGCGGCGCTGCTGGGTCGCGCGAACCTGTGGCTCGAGCAGGGTGCCTGGACCGAGGCGGAAGGGGCGCTGGTGCGGGCCGGGCGCGCGGTGGAGGGGACCGATCGGCCGGTACTGATCGTGGGCGAGCGGATCGCCGCGTCCAGGCTGGCGGCGGCCACCGGCCGGACCGACGAGGCGTCGGACCTGGCGCGGGGTGCGGTGCTCGCGTCGCGGTTGGATCACGACCAGCGCGCCCTGGCGGTGGCGGCTTGGGCGAACGTGGCCGCCCTCCGGTTCGTGGAGGGCCGCCCGAGCGACCCGACCGAGCGGGTCGAATCGGCGATCAAAACCGCGCGGGCGGCCGATCGTCCCGATCTGGAGGTCGAGACGCTGCTGGTCGCGAGCGCGTGGGCGCTCCATCAGGGCGACCTGCAGGCGGCCGAGGACGGCCTGCGCCGGGCGGAGGCGCGCGCTGACG
>JBBDSD010000049.1:0-1944 GCA_040905065.1 Trueperaceae bacterium
GTCGCCCGCGGGCAACCGGTTGGGGCTCACAGTCCCGCGTAGGAGTGCAGACCGACGAACACCAGGTTGACCGCGTAGTAGGTGAACATCAGCACGGCGAACGCGCCGACGCCGATCCAGCCGGCGCCACGGCCGCGGGTGCCACGGGTGGCACGGGCGTGCAGGTAGGCCGCGTAGGCGATCCAGGTCAGGAAGGCCGCGGTCTCCTTCGGATCCCAGCCCCAGAACCGGCCCCAGCTCTGTTCGGCCCACATCGCCCCGGCGATGGTGCCGAAGGTCCAGCCGAAGAAGGCCAGCGCGATCGTGCGGTAGGCCAGCCCGTCCAGGATCGCGCCCTGCGGCAGGTAGGGCACGAACCACCGCGCGATCAGGGCGAGCGCGACCAGCGTCAGGTTGATCGTCAGTGCCCGGGTGAGCCCGGAGCGCAGGTCCGTGGTCGGGGTCGCGACGAACACCCAGGACACGCTCGAGGTGCCGACGAAGGTCCCGATGGCCAGCCGCAGCGGCGAGATGGCGGCCCGCATGGCGCCGCGCTCGGCCTCGAGGGGCAGCGCGGCGCCCTGGTGGTCCTCGTCGGGGAAGACGCGGCCGACGATCGCGTCCTCGGCCGTGAGCGTGGCGACCCCGCCCGGCAGGTCGTCGCCACCGACGACGGCCCCACCGCCCCCGGGGCTGGGACCGTCCCAACCCTCACGGGCCTCGGCGAGACCGCGCTCGGCGGTGTCACGCAGCAGGAACAGCCCGTTGAACAGAAACCCGATCGTGAACACGCCGGCGGAGGCCACGATCACGCTGACGTGGAACGAACGCCACCAGGTGTCCAGGATCGGCGCGAGCGGACCGGGCGCGGCGTAGGTCAGCATCGCCGAGGCGACCACCACCGCCGCGCCGAGCATCAGGAAGCCGACCAGTTCCGGACGCTTGCGTACGAGCGTCAGATACACCATGCCGCCGAGTGCGAGCGCCAGGGCCATCATCGAGGTGAACTCGAACATGTTGCCGAGCGGCAGCCGGCCCTGGGCGAACCCGCGCACCACCTCGTGGCCGACGTGGGCGGCGATCCCCGCCCATCCCAGGCGGAGGCCGAGACGTTGCAGATTCGCGCCGGTGAACCGGCCGGTCGCGCTCGCGGCGGGGCCGACCCGGACCGTCAGCGAGTACAGGCTGACGATCGCCGCGCTCACGTAGAGCAGGAGCGTGACGGGGCTGTACAGCAGTCGCGACAACTCGGCGAGGCTCATGTGTCGGCTCCGGATCCCGGGTCCCCGGGTGGGGCGGTGTCGGCGGTGACGGGCGATGGCGCCGCGGCGTCCGGCGCGTCGTGGTCGAGTCGGGTGGCGTCCAGGCGGCGGGCGAGACGCTCGACCACGTCGGAATGCTCGTCCTCGAACGCCTGCGGACGCTGGAACGCACGGCCGGCGACCGTCACGAGGGTAGGCCCACCCAGCGGGTCACGCGTCGCCACGACCCACAGGCGGCGGCGGTAGGCGTACAACGCCGGCCACAGGCCGGCCAAGAGCATCCCGCTGGCGAGCAGCAGGTACGGGATCTGGGGCCGGGCGCTGACCTGGAACCCGACCCACCGCCGCAGTTCGACGAACCGGATGACGACACCGTCACCCATGTGGACCTCGCCCCCCTCGCGCAGCGCAGCGCCCCCCGCCGGCTCGAGTGCGCTGGTGTCGAGTTCGTTGACCGTCTGGACGGTGCGACCCATCTGCAGGTCGCCGCGGAACATCTGCAGGGCCAGCAGCGGCGCGTCGGCGAACGGTGCTCCGGTGAGGACCGGCTGCCCATCGTCGTTGTTGGGCGCGTAGGGCACGAGGAAGACCGTCATGCCGATGTCGGGGTCGGCGGCGGGGGCCTTGACGGCGGCCCGGAAGTGCCCGCCGTCGGTGAGGGTCGCGGTCAGGAAGTCCTCGTAGAGCAGTTCCCCGTCGACCT
>JBBDSD010000050.1:0-1938 GCA_040905065.1 Trueperaceae bacterium
GCCTGCCCGCGCCCGACCCGCCCCAACGCCTGGTAGACCTCCGCCAGATCACCAGGCGGGGAAGCGGCGACGACCAGCCGTACGTCCGGCCGGTCGATCCCGAGACCGAACGCTTTGGTCGCCACCACCACCATCGGTTCGAAGTCAGGATCGTCACGTGTCGGAGTAGCCTGGAAGAAGTCCGACACCGACTTCTTCTCCAGGGTGGGCATCTGACCGTGGTACTTCAGCACCCGCCGGCGCCGTCCGACCTGGGCACGCACGAACGCATGCAGCTCCTCGACCTCCCTGACCGTCGAGGCGTACACGATCGCGTGCCCGTCGGTGACGGCCAGCAGCCGCTGGGTCAGCACCGCAGCGACCTGCGCGGCGTCGCCGCGTGAGGCGGCCAGCCACCGCTTGTACACGGCGATGTCGTGACGGATCGGGTTGGCGGCCACCTGCTGCGGCGGGCGCGCCGGGTCGAACAACGCCCGGTCCAGATGCCGCCGCACCGAACGGGTCGCGGTCGCGGTCAACGCGGTCAGCTGCAGCTTGCCGGGGTTCGCCGCTCGCAGCTGCCGGATGAACACCTCGCAGCGGCGCATCTCGGTCCGGAACGCGTCACCCCAGTCCGCCAGCGTATGCGCCTCGTCGAAGGCGATGCGCCGGATCGTGCCCAGCTCCACTCCGCGGCGCACCTGCTGCTGGAAACGGGTCGACGCGAGCCGTTCAGGCGCGAGGTACACCAGCTTGATCCCGTGGTCGCGTACCCCGAGCAGCTGCTCGTGCACCTCCGCCTTCCCGGCACGCGAGTTCGACTCGCGCATCGGGCCGGTCAGCGCGCGGACCGCCCCGCCGGCGGTGCGGTTCAGCCGGACCGCCTGGTCGGTCATCAGGCCAGACAGCGGCGAGATCACCAGCGTCACCCCAGGCAGCACCAGCCCCGGCAGCTGGAACAGGAAGCTCTTGCCGTAGCCGGTGGGCAGCAGCGCCAGCAGATCGTCGCCCTGCGCGACCGCCCGGATCCCGTCGCGCTGCGCCTGACGCAGCTCGTGAAGTGGGCCGTCGGACAGCTGCAACGCACCGGCGACCTCGCGGCAGCGGGCCTCGAAACGTTCCAGCCCGTCGTCGCTGGCAAGCTCCGCGTCCGCCTCCCGGTCGTCCGCGTACGCCGCGTCACGCAGGCGGCGGGTATGCGGCAGCAGCGCGTGCGCTCGCAGCGCCTCTGGTTCGCACAGCTCGGCAGCCCGCCCTGCGTCGATCGCCGCGGGGCTGCGTTGCGGGTCGGCTCCGGCAGTGGCGAGGAACTGCCAGATGCGTGCCCAGCCTTGCTCGCTGGTGGTCACGTTGCCGGAACCGGGCCCGTCGCCGTCGTCGGCGACGAAGCCTGGCAGCGCGCCGAGGAACAGCCGCCGGTATCGCCGCGCCAGGGCGGTGTCGCCGCCCAGCTTCGGGTCGGAGATGACGACGACGCCGCGGTGCTCGGCGGACCGCAGCAGCCGTCCGGCGGCCTGACGAAGCGCCATCACCGCGGGTGGGAAGTACAGCTCGTCACGTGCGGCCAACGTCGGGTCGTTGGCCCCAGCGTCGGCAGCGCGTTGTTCGGCCCGGCGAAGCCTCGTCGACAGCACCGGGTCCCCGAACGGCGCGAACGGCAGCTTGTTGATCCACACCAACCGCAGCTTCGACGCGGGGACGTCCACCCCTTGCCACAGCCCTCTGGTGCCGATCAGCGCGCCGCCGTGCTCACCGAACGCGGCGAGCGCCTGCGGGTTGCCGTCCAACGCGGCAGAGTGCAACGCCGCGGTCGAGTCCGCACCGGCCAGCGCCGCGGTCTGCTCCGCGACCGCGACCGCATCTGCGGTCGAGGTGGTCAGCACCATGGCGCCGAACTGCCCGTCGTCGTCGACGACCTCGTCGAGGTAGCGACGCAGCTGGTGGGGGGCGGGCGCGACC
>JBBDSD010000051.1:0-1934 GCA_040905065.1 Trueperaceae bacterium
CGCCCTCGGCGATGGCGCCGACGGCCAGCTCCGGCTGCATCGGCGCGCCGAGCTTGCGGACCCCGATCACATCCAGCGGGGCCTGCAGGGCACGCGCGATCTCGGCCGCGACCGGCACGCCACCGCGTGGCAGCGCCAGCACCACCACGTCGCTGTCCCGCAGGGCCTCGAGCCGGCCGGCCAGCGCGCGTCCCGCATCGACACGATCCGCGAACATCCTCGCCCCTCGTCGTCGGGGTCTTCGTCGTGCACGCCCGCTCACGACGGTAGGCAGGGACCGGGGGGCGGTGCCGGTCCTCCGTACAGGTGTCGGGGTAGCCGGGCGCCCGCCGGCCGCTGCACGCTGCTGCTCGAACCGCGGTTCGAGGCAACGACCATGCAGCCGCGAAGACGTCAACGACCAGGGCGACGGGGGACGAACGTCTGGGAGCGTCGGTCGCGCATGGCGGTGAGCAACGACTCGACGTCGGTGACCCGCCGTAGCGCGAGCCCGTCGATGGCCACCCCGATTGCCTCGATGCGCACGTGTTGCCCATCGAGGTCGAAGCGGGCGATCGCGGCACCGTCGCCATCGACGAGGCGGATGGTCACCGGGACGTCGTCCACGGTGACGCCGACGTCCCGCCAGCGGCCGGCCAGTTGCCCAGCACGCCGTCTTTCGGCGACCCGCATGGCCGCGAACCACCGCTCCACCTCCGCCTGGTCACCGCCGGTTGGTGGCGGGTCCCGATCGGGATGTGCCTCGCGCTCCAGGGACGCGAGTTCCCACAGCAGGTTGTCCTCGGGAAACTGAAACGGCTCGTTGCTCGTACGCAGCGTCAGGGCGCGGAGGTCGTGCAAACCCTGATGCCTGTCCGGAAGCGGGCCCTGGTCCGCGGTGACGCTCACCTCCGTCACTTCCTCCGGTCCGCCATGCGCGGGCCGGAACGCGCTGCCGCCGATCAGGATCTTGCCGTCCCAGTCGGCCGGCTGCAGCAGGACGAAGCGCGGCGCGGCCAGGCGGATCCGGGCTTCCTCGTCCGCGAGCTCGCGGACGATCCCGGCCGCGGGGTCCAGGTGTCGGGCGATGGTGCGCCGTCCCCGGCGGTCGAACGCCGAGGTCAGCGACCACACCAACCCGCCGACCATGGCTGTGGCCGGCAGACCGATTAGGGCGAGCCACCGCCGCCGCGGGGCCAACCAGGCGGCCAGCGCTGCCGGTGCCAGCGCGATGGCGCCGAGGGTGGCGTAGAAGCGCGGGACCGGTTCCCAGCGGCGGCTGGTACGCACCGCCGCAGGACTCGCACCGGACGCTGCGCCCGCCGCGGCCGTACGAGAACCAGTGGGTGAACCGCTCGCGGCGCGGGACCGGGGTCGAGGACGCGGAGCCACACTCGGGGCAGACCGTTGGTCGTCGCACACGCATGCTCGCCCTCCCCGTCCTGCGATCCAGCCGCTGTCACCCTAGAGGCGTGGTGTGCCCGAGCCGCTCGGATCGGCGTCCCAGTAGCTGCGCCAGCCACTCGCCGAGCCAGGCGTCGAGGAAGACGCGTCGTCCATGCATGTCCAGCCTCGCGCGCGCACGGTCCGCCGCGGTCCTGGATGTCTGGGATGCTGTGGACGGCGGTGTCCACATGGCACCGTGGCTCTCCCACGCGCTCCGGCCCTGACCGGCCGCGCGACAACGACGAGGGGCATGACGATGTTCGGACTGCACGGCCGGATCGACGCGACCGCGGGGAACGGCGACGACCTCGCCGGCTACCTGTTGGCCGACGTCGAGGTGCTGCGCGAGCACGGCTGCCTGCTCTACCTCGTCAGCCGCCGTGCCGACGCACCCGACGCGGTCTACGTCCACGAGATCTGGACCGACGCGCAGGCCCACCAGGCGTCGCTGGAGCTGCCGAGCGTGCAGGACGCGATCGCGAAGGCCCGGCCGATCATCGCCGGGATGT
>JBBDSD010000052.1:0-1932 GCA_040905065.1 Trueperaceae bacterium
GCGTCCGAGACAGGCTCGTGTTCGGCGGTTGCTGCCTCGTGCGCGCCCTCGTCGTCAGCGGGCGACGTGCCCCCCGGCACGGCGTCGTGCGGCGCGTTGGCGGGGTCGCCCAGGTCGTCGAGGACTTCCTCGATGATCCGTGTGGAGTGCCCCTCCCGCTCCGGCGTGGCGTCCCGCGCGTCCAGTAACGCCTGCACTCGCTCGCGCAGGTTCTTGTCGCCCAACGGGCGCGGCAGCACCAGGTCGGCCCCGGCGCGGCGGGCGCGCGAACGGACGGCGTCGGACAGTCCGAAACGGCCGGACTGGGGCGAGATCAGGATCACCGGCGTGCGTGCCAGGCGCGTCACGCGACGGATCTTGCCGCAGATGACGTCGCCCTCGACGTCCGGAAGGTCCATGGCGAGGATCGCCAGGTCGGGCGTGGCGCCCTTCAGGTGCTCGAGCGCTTCGCGGCCGGACTCGACCATGGTGAGTTCGTAGCTGCCGGACGCGAGCAGCATGTCCACGAGCTGCAGTTGCAGACGGTCGGGCTCGGCGATCAGCAGCCGCGCGACCGGTCGGCTCACCGCCTCAGCCCTTGACCGGCAGGTTCGCGATCAGGACCATCCGATCGCCCTGCTGCTCGAGCTTCACGTCGTACTCCGACTCGTCGGCCGGGAAGTACTTGCCGATGACCTCCAACAATTCCGCCTTGAGGTCCTCCATCTTGCCGGGCGTCAGCTTGGCGCGGTCGTACGACAGCACCAGCTTGAGGCGCTCCTTGAGGTGGTCCTTGCTCTTCCTGCGACCGAACAGTCCGAACATCAGCGCCCTCCGAACAGGCGGAGGAAGCCGGACCACATGCCCTGCGACTCCGCGTCCAGCGACGGGTAGGGAATTTCCTCGCCACGAAGCCGCCGCGCGATGTTGCGGAATTCGTTGCCGGCCTTGTTGGTCTCGTCCAGGCTGGCGGGCGACCCCATGTTGGTCGAGATCAGGATCCGCTCGTCCTCCGGCACGATGCCGATCAGCTTCACGCCCAAGATCTCGAGCACGTCGTCGACCTCGAGCATGTCGCCACGCCGCACCATCTCCGGCCGCATGCGGTTGATGATCAACCGCACTTCGTGAATCTCGCGCGCCTCGAGCAGACCGATGATGCGGTCGGCGTCGCGCACGCTGGACACTTCGGGGTTCACCACCACCAGGGCGCCATCGGCCGCGCTGGCCGCGGTCTGGAAACCGGACTCGATCCCGGCGGGACTGTCGATCAGGACGCGGTCGAACGACTCCTCCTCCAGCAGCAGCCGGATCGTCTCCGCCATGCGCTCTTCGCTGAGCGAACTCTTGTCCTTGGTCTGGCTGGCGGCGATCAGGTGCAGATTGTCGACCCGCTTGTCACGAATGACCGCCTGCTTGAGCTTGCAGCGCCCCTCGAACACGTCGATCAGGTCGTACACGACGCGGCCTTCGAGCCCCATCACCACGTCGAGGTTGCGAAGCCCCACGTCGGTGTCGATGACCACGACCTTCTCGCCCTGCTTGGCGAGGGCCGCCCCGACGTTCGCGGTGGTGGTGGTCTTGCCGACGCCCCCCTTGCCGGACGTCACGACGATCGCTTTCGCGTTCAAGTTCGGCCTCCTGACCGCTCCGCCGCGTCGCGAGGCGAGCGCGTCCTGCTGCGGACTTCGTGCGGTTCTCGAAGCGTCAGCCTACCATAGGCCGGCCGCCCGCCACGGGTCGCCCGGGCGCCGCGCACCCCCCACGCGCGGGTGCTCCGAGCGGGCGCTCAGGCGTCGCGCAGATGGGCGAACTTCGCCTGCAGCTTCTTCATTCCCGCGCCCTGGAACATCACCGTCAGTTGCGCCTTCGGTCCTTCCCCCGCTACCGCCACCACGGTGCCTTCGCCGAACTTCGGGTGGCGCACCCGCTCGCCGCCGCGGTAGCTGCGCG
>JBBDSD010000053.1:0-1932 GCA_040905065.1 Trueperaceae bacterium
GTGCGCGGCGTGCTGCACTGGGTGGCGCAGCACGCCGCGGCACGCGCGGAGTTCCGGCTCCTGGACCGGCTGTTCGCCGATCCCGATCCGGAAGCTGGCGGGCGCGACGTCCTGGACGGCGTCGATCCGGACTCGCTCCAGGTCCGCCACGGCTGGGTCGAACCCCACGTGGCCGAGGCGGATCCGGACGCTCGCTGGCAGTTCGAGCGGCAAGGCTACTTCTGGCGCGATCCGGTCGACGGTCGCGGAGAACGCCTAGTGTTCACCCGCATCGTCACCCTCAAGGACCGCCGCAAGGAGGGCCCGACCGCTCACGAGGCCGATCCGTCCCGTCCGGCGTCGTCCGCTCGCCCCCCGGCCGGCAAGCCGGGCGATGCGCCCGACCCCCTCACGGGCCTGAGCGACCCGCAGCTCGTGGCGGTCCGGCGGCTGGAAGGTGCCGGCGTGCCCCGCGCCGACGCCGCCCGCATCGTGCCGGACGACGCCTCGCTGGCGTTGTTCGACGCGGCGCACGCGACCGGCCGCGCCACGCCCGACGGCCTGGCAGGCTGGCTCGTGAACGAACTCCCGCGCGCGCTGGACGGCGCACCGTTGCGTGAAGCGCACCTGCGGCCCGACGCGCTCGCGGAGCTGGTCGCGCTGGTCGAGGCGGACACGATCAGCGGAACCGTCGCGAAGGAGCTGCTGGCAGAACTGGTGCAGCGCGGCGGCGATCCCGCCGCGATCGTCCGCGAGCGCTCCCTGTCGAAATTGGACGACGACGCCACCCTGGACGCCACCGTGGACCGCG
Organism: Trueperaceae bacterium; assembly: GCA_040905065.1. GTDB lineage: Bacteria > Deinococcota > Deinococci > Deinococcales > Trueperaceae > SLSQ01. The sequence goes on from JBBDSD010000053.1 coordinate 791, forward strand.
TGCTGGACGCCCATCCGGACGAGGTCCGCGCCTACCTGGACGGCAAGTCCGGTTTGATCGGATTCTTCGTAGGGCAGGTGATGCGGGCGACCGGCGGACGCGCCGATCCGAAGGCAGCGCGCGCCAGCGCCGAGCGACGGATCGCGGCGCGTCGCTGACGCGACGCAGCGGTGCGGAAGGTCGCGAGAGTACTGCGCAGGGACGTTCGTACCAATGACCTTTATCCCTACAAGGTTCGCCGCGGGTCGGCCATGATGCGACGTGAAGGAGGACCCCACCATGGCTCGAACCGTTACCTACCCCGAACCCCGCATCAGCCAGTTCCTCTTCGCCTCGAAGGCGATGGCACCGGTCTGGACGATCGTTCGCGTCTACGTCGGTTGGCTCTGGTTGACCGCAGGCTGGGGCAAGGTCACCAGCCCCGCTTGGACCGGAGAGAACGCCGGAGCGGCCGTGACCGGCTACCTGCGCGGCGCGCTCGGACGTGCCGAAGGCGAGTCGCCCAGCGTGACCGGCTGGTACGCCTGGATGATCGAGAACCTGTTCCTGCCGAACGCCGCCCTGATGGGCTACCTGGTGGCGTGGGGCGAGGTCCTGATCGGCATCGCGCTGATCGTAGGGTTCCTGGTCGGCCTCTCCGCCTTCCTGGGCGGCATGATGAACGTCGCCTTCCTGCTGGCCGGCACGCTCTCCAGCAACCCGGTGATGTTCATTCTGGCCACCTGGCTGGTGCTGGCCTGGCGCATAGCGGGCTACTACGGCCTGGACGCCTGGCTGCTGCCCAAGTTGGGAGCGCCCCAAGGCCGGTTCGGACTCCAGCGAGGCGAGGACGGCGGCGCCGGCGGCGGCGCATCGCCCAACCCCAGCTCCTGAACGAACGCCCGCTGCACGACGACCACGACGCTCGCGCCGCCCGCACCCCGCGGGCGGCGCGAACCCGTTCCGTGTCGCTGCGCACGGCGTCGGCGTTTCGGTACCCGGTACCGTCGTGCGTGCCCCCGCCTCGCACCCACCGGCGGCCGAACGCCCGCCAGCGCCGCGCGACCTTCCTGCCAGCGGCCGGCCTGGCCCTCGCGTGCTCGTTCTTCCTCGCCGCTACCGCCGGTGTCGCTGCGGCCCACGGCGGGCCCGACCGCGACGAG
>JBBDSD010000054.1:0-11786 GCA_040905065.1 Trueperaceae bacterium
GACGGACCGGACGCCGCCGACGACCTGGTCCGCGCGGCGGGACGAAACTGGCACGACCCGATGATCGACGGCGACGGCGACCGTTCTGCAGTGCCGAAAGGAGGATCCTCGTGACCGACGTGCACCTGTTAGGCATCCCGATGGACCTAGGCGCCGGGCGGCGCGGCGTGGACATGGGCCCCAGCGCCCTGCGCTTGGCCCGTCTGGCCCCGACGCTCGAGGCGCTCGGCCACCGCGTGCATGATCACGGCAACGTCGACGTCCCGGTCGCCGAAGCGACCGCCGATCCGGGGCACGTTCCGTACCTCGCCACCATCGCCGGCGTGCTGCAGCGCACCCGCGACGCCGTGCGGGCGCTGCCGGAGGACGGCTTCCCGCTGCTCCTGGGCGGCGATCACTCGGTCACGATCGGTACGGTGGCCGGCGTCGCCGAGCGGGGCCGGACCGGGCTGCTTTGGGTCGACGCGCACGCCGACCTGAACACGCCCGAGACGAGCCCCAGCGGCAACGTGCACGGCATGCCGGTCGCGGTCCTTCTCGGGAGCGGGCCGGACCCCCTGCACGCCGTGGGCGGGGGGCGCGTCCTGCGTCCCGAAGACGTGGTGTACCTGGGCCTGCGCCAGACCGATCCAGGAGAACGCGCCTGGATCCGCGACGCCGGCATTCGCGCCTTTACCATGAGCGATGTCGACCGGCACGGCCTCGCAGCCGTGGCGAACGAAGCGCTGGAGGCGCTGAAGCACCTGCCGCACGTGCATCTGTCGTTCGACGCCGACGTGCTCGATCCCGAACTGGCGCCGGGCGTGGGCACCCCGGTGCCCGGCGGCCTCCGCTACCGCGAAGCGCACCTGCTCATGGAGCTCGCCGCCGCCTCCGGCCGCATCACCAGCGCCGATCTGGTCGAGGCGAACCCTATCCTGGACGAACGCAACAAGACGGCCCGCATCCTGGTAGAGATGGCCGCTAGCCTGTCCGGCAAGTCGATTCTCTGATCTGAACCGGCCGTCGCCCAGCGCGACTCAGGCCGCAGCGTCCGCGCCCGCGCGCACCGTCCCGGCGCCCGCCGCGACGAGGGCGGCCTCGCGCACCGCTGCGCGCACCGCCGGCACGGCGCCCTCCAGCGCCAGGTCGCCGGCGCGGATCGCCGCCTCCGCCCGATCGAAGCGGAGCCAGTGGATCGGAGGGCGCGTCTGGACTTGCAGGCCCTCAGGCCCCACCGCCGCGCGCCCGACACCGTAGCCGTCGGCGGTCCACGCCAACGCTTGCGCCAACCGGCCGAAGGCGCCTGGACCCCCTGCGTGCAGCCGGCGGTGCACCCGTCCGCCCCACGGGTGACCCAGCGCCCGCCGCACCCACCGGATCGCGTCGGAGTCGTCGGTGTCCATTCCGGCCCCGATGCCCAGGCGCACGTCCAGGTCGAAGGCGTCGAGCGTCGCCAGCGGCACCGGCGCCCCGATCCCCCCGTCGATCAACCGCCGGCCGTCCACCTCGGCCGGCGCGAAGAGGCCGGGCAGCGACGCCGAGGCGCGCAATGCCGGCGCCAGCGCGCCCGACCGGAGTTGGACCGATTCGCCGCTGTCCGCATCGGTCGCGGTGATCACCAACGTCCGCGTCAGGTCCTCGAACGATCGGCCCTCGACCAGGCGGTCGAAGTACGCCTCGAGCCGCCGACCCCGGAACAACGCCCCGCGATGCAGCCCGAAGTCCACTACCTCGGGCAGCACGTCCCGGCGCCGTAGCCGCTCCGCCTGCACCTGCAGCTGGGCCGGCGTGCCGCCGAGCGCGTAGAGGGCGCCGACCACGGCACCGAAGCTGGTGCCCGCCACCACCTGGGGCGCCAGGCCGTTGCGCTCTAGCGCTGCGAGGGCTCCGATGTGCGCGTAGCCGCGCGCGCTGCCGCCGCCCAGCGCCACGCCGATGCGCACCTGGCGTGCCGGATGTCTCATGTCGCTGCCCGAAGGTAGGTCGCCTGCGTCGCGTTCACGTCGTTCCGTCACGAAGCGTACGGTACCCGCTCGGGATGAGAATCGGTTCGGGGGGCGGGGCGGCGACCGGGTCACGCTCGGCCATCGCCGGCGAACAGGCGATTGCGCTAGCCTGGGTCCGTGCTTCCGGACCAGATCGTCGTGATCCACCACCGCGCGACCGACGCGCTGCAGCGCTGCCTGGCCGCGCTGCAGCGGCACACGCCGCAGGTCCCGGTGCGCGTGCTGCGCACCGGTGGGCACGACGCGCCCAGCGGCGACCTGACGCGCGCGCACCCGCATCTGCGCGTCGACGACGTCGCGAATCGGTCGTACGCGAGTGCCGTCAACGACGCCCTGCGCAACGCCGGCGGCGAGCGCGTCGCGATCCTGAACGACGACGTGTTCGTCCGCGCCGACACCTTGCCCGCCCTCTGCGCTCCGCTGCACGATCCGCGCGTTGCGCTCGCGGGCCCCCTGGCCCGCACGCCGGACGGCGCCCTGCAGGACCAGGGCTGGCCGTACCGCCTGGCGACCATGACGCTGGACGGCGCGGGCCCACGCGCGGTCCGCGACGTCGCCTGGCTGTCGGGCTGCCTCTTCGTGGCGCGCCGCTCGGCGGCGCTGCACGTGGGCGGCATGGACGCCTCGCTGCGCTTCTTCAACGAGGACCTCGAGTGGTGCCTGCGGTTGCGACGGCGAGGCTGGCGCTGCGTGCTGGTGGGGGCGGAGGTGACGCACGCCGGTGGCGCCTCGACCCCGTCCGCCGCCCGCTTCCGCATCGAGGGCCTGCGCGGCGGCATGGTGGTCGCGCGTCGCCACCGGGCGCCCGTACGCAGGGCCGCGCAACGGTTCGCCGTCTGGGCGTGGGCGGCCGCCGCGGCGCGGCGCCGTCGGTCCGCCGACCGGGACGCTTGGCGAGCGGTGGCGCGCGCCTTTCGGCACGGCCGCTTCGACGATGCGCCGTTCGGAGCCGGCCTGGACGACGACGCGCCCGGCCTACCCGACGCCTGGCCCCCGTGGGACGGCGAAGGCACGACCGCCCCCGCCGCGACGGACGCCGGTCGCGGAACGTGACCGAGCACCTGCCGCCGTCGCTGCAGGCGATCGTCGCCGACCCGCTGGCCGGCTACGCGACGTTGGCCGCGATCGTGCTGGCACTGGCCGCCTGGAGCGGGGGACTGCTGCGCGGCGACGTGCGCGCCCTGCGGCGGCCGCGCGCGTGGGCCACGTTGATCATAGCGGTCCTGGTGGCGACCGGAGCGGCCGCCGCCCTGACGGTGGCCGGACTGAGCGACGACCCGCGCTGGGCGACCTTGGTGCGCGCACCGGCGTTCCTGGTGGCGATCGTGCTGGGTCCCTCGCCGGGCGTGCTGGCCGCAGCGGCGATCGCGCCGATCGATCCGGCCACGCGGAGCGTGCCGGCGACCGCTCTGACGTCGCTGCTCGAGACCGCCCTGATCGGCTGGCTGGCGTTGGCGCCCGACCCGCGCCGGCGACGCGGTGCCGCTGGCGTGGCGGTGGTGGGGGGCGCCGTCCTGGCGACCGTGAGCGTCGGCCTGGCGACCGCAGCGATCGAACGTCCGGGCGCAGCGCCGTGGACGTTGTTGGCGACGTTCCGTGCGCCGTTCCTCGCCGTGGTGACGTTCGGCGCGGCCGTCGCGCTGGTCCCCCCGCGCCTCTGGCGTCGCACCGCTCGACTGGCGGGCAGCACCCTGCGCGACGAGCGCGAGCCGGAACCGCTCGTGGTGGCTCCCCTCCGCCGGAGCAGGCAACGACCGATGCGCCGGCTGGACGCTCCGGCGATGCCGGAACCGCTGGCCCGACCGCTCGCGCTGCAGGAGCTTCCGATCGGCAGCACGCGCGTGCTGCCCGAGGACGCCGAGCGTCCCTGAGTCAGCCGGGCTGCGGCAGCGACACGCCGAACTCGTTGCCCGGCGCGTCGGCTTCGGTCGCGACCGGCCGCCCCCAGGCGCGCCCTCCCCAACCCTCCGCGATCGACCGCACCACCCACAACCCCAGGCCGGTTCCGCGCCGCTTGGGCGACGGGCCCTGCGCGTGCAGCGCGAACAGCTTCTCGACGGAGCCCGGCGGCAACGGCGTACCGGCGTCGCGCACGGTGACGTGCACCGTGCCACTCGCGTCGGCCACGACGATCCGGACCTGCACGTCGGCATCGTTGGGACCGTGCACCGCCGCGTTCTCGATCAGGTTCACCAGGACCTGCAGCAACTTGTCGCCGTCGACCCGGACGGTGGGCGGACCGATCTCGCTGCGCACCCGCACCCGGTGCCGCGTCAAGGTCGGTCCCAACGCCGTCACGGCCCGCTGCACGAGCGCGTCGGTCTCGATCGTCCGTTCGCGCGGCGGTCGTACGTCGACCGTGAGGTCGTGCAACAGCCGCACCAGTCGGGCCCCCTCCTCCGCCGCCCGCCCGGTGAGGCGCTCCCGCGTCGTTGCGGGCAGGTCGTCGTAGGCCAGCGCCTCGAGGGTCGACACGATCGCGGTAGCCGGCGTCCGAAGTTCGTGGGACAGCACCGCCAGAAGCTCGCGGGCGTGCTGCTGCGCCCGCGTCGCCGCGTCGACGTCGCGAATCGACAGGCCACCCTCGATCCGGCGCACCTCGACCCGTCGCCCCCGCACGTCCAGCCGTCGCGTCCGTCCGTCGTTCCAGGTGCCCTCGATCCGGTGATCGCGCAGCACCGCGAACGCTGGGCGACCGGATGCCGAGGCGGCGCCGACCCCGAGCAGGTCGGCTGCGGCACGGTTGATCATCGTCACGTGACCACCGTCCAGCAGCACCACGCCCTCGTGCAACTGATCCCACCAGGCCGGAAGCGCGGCCGGCGCCGTCGCGCTCACGACCGTCGCCCCGATGCGGTCCACGTCACGCGGGCCGCTCGGCCACGTCCGGGTTCCAGCGGTAGCCGCGACCGCGGACCGTCACGATGGAAGCGTCGCCCAGCCGTTTGCGAAGCTGCGCCACGTGCTGATCCACGGTGCGGTCGGTCCCCACGAACGCCTCGCCCCAGACGTGATCCAGCAGGTCCTCCCGCGCGAACACCTGGCCAGGCCGACCGGCCAGGAACGCCAACAGGTCGAACTCGCGGCGCGTGAGGGGCAACGCGCGATCGGCGATGCGCGCGCTGGCCTCGCGCAGGTCGATCACCAGATCCCCCTGCACGATGCGGTCGTGCGGTGGCGACCGGCGCAGCAGCGCGCGCAGACGGGCCACAAGTTCCGGCGCCCCGTACGGCTTGGTGAGGTAATCGTCGGCACCGCCGTCGAGACCGCTCACGCGGTCGACCTCGCTGGCGCGCGCGGTCAGCATCAGCACCGGCACCGAGGCGCCCCGCTCGCTCCGGCGCAGGTCGCGCAGCAGGTCGTCCCCGCTGCGATCGGGCAGCATCCGGTCCAGCACGATCAGATCGACGCGCTCGTGCTCCCGCCAGGCGGCGTCCGCATCGGCGGCCAGCACGGTCCGGAATCCGGCGCGACGCAGGTGCAGGTCCAGCAGCTCGCGTCCGGTGGGGTCGTCCTCCACGATCAGCACGGTGGGCGTAGCCATCGGTTCGGATCGTACGCCGGTTGCGTCACGGCATCGTCAGGTCGGCGACGCGCGCTCGCCATCCGACGCGCGAGCGCCCCAGGCGTGGTTCGATGCAGGCATGGCGAGCGGCGCATGACGAGCGAAGACGGGCGCGCGGTGCTGGATCACGACCTGCAGGAGGTCGCTGCCCAGGTCGTCCGCATGCTCAGCCTGGTCCGCGAATCGGTCGGGCACGCGGGTCGCGCCCTGATCCACGCCGACCCGGACGGCGCTGAACGCGCCGTCACGGTCGACCGGGAGATCGACGACCTGCAGGAGGTGCTCGAGCGGCGCATCCTGCTGATCATCGCGCGCCGCCGACCCGCATCGGAGGACCTCCGTTTCTTGGGCGCGATGCACCGCGCGCTGGCGGACGTGGAGCGTGCCGGCGACTACGCCGTGCACGTCGCGCGGGCGGGCGCGGCGTTGGCGGACCGTCCCCCGCTGAAGCGGTACCTGGACATGCAGCGCATGCTGGAGGTGGCGGACGCCATGATCGAAGCCACCATCGCGGCGCTGGTCGAGGCGGACGCCGACGCGGCCCGCAGCGCCTTCCGCATGGACGAGGAGATCGACGACCTGTACGAACAGGTGCAGCGCGAGCTGCTGACGTACATGATGGCCGACCCGGCGACGATCCCGGTCGCCACGCGCCTGCTGTCGGTGGGCCGTTACCTGGAGCGCCTCGGCGACCACCTCGAGAACGTCTGCGAGCACATCGTGTTCTGGCGCAGCGGCGAACGCATCTGAGGCGCGAGAACCGTGGTGTCGGGCGCTTCGCAGCGCACGGACCGCCCGCGACGCTACGCTTCGGGACGTGACGACGGAAGGTCCCCCGCGAGCCCCTGCGGCGCCCCCCGTTCGGCGGAGCGCGTCCCCGCCTCGCCCGCTCGACGTGGCGCCGGAGGGGGAGCGGCCGCTCACCGACCGAGCGCCGCGCGCCGGCGCGCCCTGGCGCGCGGCGGTGCGTCGCGTCATGCTGCTGACGGCGTTGCTGGTCGGACTCGGCGCCTGGGCCACGGTGGACCGGGCGATGGGGCGCGAAGCTCGGATCGAGGAGGCGGCGCTGCACGGAGTTCCCGATCGTCCCTCCGGCTGGGCTCGCGTGCGGGCCGGACTGTTCGGCGCCCCGACCGTCGGCGTCCAGATCGGGCATCTTCATGCGCATGCGCATCCGGACGAGCTGGCGTCGCTGCGCGTCAGCACCGGCGCCGACGTGGACGGCGAGCGCGAGGTGGACGTGAACGCGGCGGTGGCCGAGGCGCTGGCGCGGCGCCTGGCCGCCGCCGGGGTCACGGTCCAGCTCCTGCCGGCGACCGTGCCCGCCGGCTACCGCGCCGACCTGGTGGTGTCCCTGCACGCCGACGCCAGCCCCGATCGGTCCCGGTCGGGCTACAAGAGCGCGCATCGCGAACCGGCACGCTCGGTGCGGGAACCGATGCTGCGGCGCACCGTGGACGCCGCCTACCTAAAGGCGTCCGGCATGCGGCACGACGAAGCGAACGTGACCGGCGCCATGCTGCACTACTACGCCTTCTCCGATCGGCGCTTCCGGCACGCGGTGGCGCGCGGCACCCCGGGGCTGATCATCGAGATGGGGTACCTGTCGCATCCCGGCGACCGCGCCTGGCTGGGCGAGCCCGATCGACCGGCGGCGGCGCTGGCGGACGGCATCGTGCGGTACCTGGCCGCGATCGATCGTTGGCATCCGGCCTTGGCCGACGACGGGGCCGAGCGGGCATCGGTCGTGCCGGTACGCTGAGGGGGAGAAACGTCCCGGAGAGGCGTGCTAGCGTGCCGCCATGCGCAGCATCGCAGTATTTCTGTCGCTCACGTCGCTCTTGTGGCTCACCGCCTGCCGCGGGCCGGCCCCGGACGGGGACGACTCCGCAGCAGCCGCGTCCGGATCGGCGCCCGACGTCGTCATGCGCGTCGAAACGCCCGACGCGCCGTCGGTCGGTCCCGCCGTCATCGAGGTGTTCCTGCTCCGGGACGACGACGGTGTCGACGGCGCCGAGGTCGATGTGGTCGGCGACATGACCCACGCCGGCATGGAGCCGGTGATCGCCGACGCGCCGATGGACGCACGTGGGCTGTACCGCACCGACGACTTCGCGTTCACGATGGCTGGCGACTGGATCCTCACCGTCACCGCGAACCTACCGGACGGCGAGCGCCTCCGGGACGAGGTGACGCTGACCGTTCGGTCGCCGTGAGCCGACGCGTTCCGCTCCCGACGGCGGGTGCGTTCGTCGACCAACCGCGCGGCTTCGACCTGCTGTCCCTACCCGGTCTTCGCCGCTTCCTTCGTTGGCGCTACGCGCGCCTGGTGTTCCAGATCCCGCTGCTGGTCCTCGCGGTCTTCGTGATCGTGGACGGGTTGACGGGGCGCCAGCTCGCCCCGCGCAACGTGGCCACCACCGCCAGCTGGCTGCACTATCGCGGCCTGGTCGTCATCGCGCTGGCCCTGGTCGGCAACGCCTTCTGCGCGGCCTGCCCCCTGATGCTGACCCGCGGCCCCGCGAACGCCACGAAGCGCCTCCTGGGGCGCGAGTTCCGCTGGCCGGCGTTCCTGCGTTCCAAGTGGCTGGTCGCCGGCCTGCTGGCCGCCATCCTGATCTCGTACGAAGCGTTCGGCCTCTGGGCCAGCCCCTGGCTGACCGCCTGGCTGGCGATCGCCTACTTCGCCGCGGCGTACGCGATCGACGTGCTCTTCCCGGCCGGCACCTTCTGTCGCTACGTCTGTCCCCTCGGCAACTTCAACTTCGCCTTCTCGGCCGCGTCCCCCACGCAGATCGCCGCGGTCGACCCCGACATGTGCCGGAGTTGCGAAGCGAAGCCGTGCCTGCACGGCCGCGAGACGTACGCCGACCCGAGCCGTGCCCGCGGCGACCTGGCCCACCTCGCGCCGCACGAGATCGTGGCGTTCAACGGCGAAGGGCGCTTTCCAGGCTGCGAAACGAATCTGATGGTGCCCACCATGACCGGATCGATGGACTGCACGTCGTGCTTCAACTGCGTGCGGGCGTGCCCGTACGACAACGTGGGACTGGTGGTCCGCTCTCCCACGCGCGAAGCGACCACCGACGCCTGGGGGCGGCGCTGGGGCCTGCCCGCCATCGCACTGGGCACGCTGCTGCTCTGGTGGGGTCTGTTGAACGCGATCCAGATGGTGCCGCCGTTCTACGACGCCGCGACCTGGCTGGCCGGAGCGACCGGCATCCGCAGCGAAGGCGTGCTGCTGAGCACGATCTTCGTGCTGACCAGCGCGATCGGTCTGGCGGTGTCGTTCTCGGGCGCGCTCCTCTCCGATCTGGCCGGCGGCGCCGGCTTCGCGCCTCTGCGGGCGCTTCGGCGTTGGGGCTACGTCTACGTCGTGATCGGCTTCGGCTTCTGGGCGGCGCACTACCTGTTCCACTTCCTGACCGGCGCCGTATCGATCGTGCCGGTCTTCCAGCACTTCTTCGAGTGGCGGGGCTTCGCGGTCGACCCGAACTGGCGCCTGGCCCGCCTGGTGCCGTCGGCCTGGCTCTTCCCCCTGACGGCCGGCATCGCCTCGGCGTACGCCCTGGCGGCCGCTTGGGTGACCATCCGGATCGGACTGCGCGACTTCGGGCGTCGCGCGGCGCTGGCGATCTGGCCGATGCTGCTGCTGACGGTGCTGCTGGCCGCGTTCCAGGTGATCGTGCTGTCGCTGCCGATGGAGATGCGCGGCACGATCCTGGGGCCCACCTCGTGAAGCGCCCCCCACCTCCGGCGCTCGACCGCTTGCGCTGCGCGATGCTCGTCGTGATCGTGGCCGCGACGGCTGCGGCCGGCGCCGAACCGCGGCCGGAGCGCCTCCCGGCGTGCACGTTCGACGATCGACCCGCCGAGATCGTTCCGCCCGGCGACGGGCGCCATACCGTGCTGGACACGGTCGTCGCGCTTCCGGAAGGATGGCGTCCGAACGATCTGGTGCCGGCCCGCGAAGCGGGGTTCGACGACGACCGTCCGGTCCGCGCCGTGATCGTGCCCGACCTGCGCGCCTTGCGGACGGCGGCCGCCGAGGACGGTGTCGCCTTGGACCTTCGGTCCGCCTTCCGCAGCTACGCCTATCAGGCCACCACCTTCGCATCGTGGGTGGACGCGCTCGGCGAGGAAGCGGCCCTACGCGTGAGCGCCCGGCCCGGACATTCCGAGCATCAGTTGGGAACCGCCATCGATCTCGGCAGCGCCGGCGGTCCGGCGCCGTGGGACCTGGACGATTGGGCGACCACGCCCGAAGGCGCGTGGATGCAGCGCCACGGCTGGCGCTTCGGCTTCGTGCTCTCCTACCGCGAAGGCGCCGAAGATCGCAGTTGCTACGCCTACGAGCCGTGGCACTGGCGCTGGGTGGGACGGGACCTGGCGGAACGCATCCACCGCTTGGAACTGCTACCGCGCGAAGCGCTCTGGGCCTGGCGGGACCAGCTGCTGCGCGACGCCGCGTCGGAGGAGGCGCCGTGACGCTCCGGCGGTCTGCCCGGGAACCGGTCGCAGGGGCCGCACCGCCCGCCCGGACGGTCGCCCTCGCGCGCGGCGCGATCGCGTGGCTGGCGCTGGCGTGCGCGCTCGCTGCGACCGTGGCGACGACGGCTGGGGCCCACCCCACGATCACGTTCGGCGAACTGAACACCGATCCGTCGCCTCCCGTCGCGGGCCAGCCGGTCGAGGTGCGCTTCACGCTTTACGATCCGGTCGACGCGCCGGTCGAGCAGGCGATCGTGCATCTCGAGGCGACCTACCGTCCCCCCGACGCAGCGCCTACGGAACGCTCGACGCCGGAAGCCGACGCGGACGAGACGAGCGAATCCCTTCCCCCGGGGGGACGGATCGTGACCGACCCGTTCGACGAGGTCGCGCCGGCCACGTACCGCACGACCGTCACCTTCCCGTACGACGGCGATTGGACCCTGTGGCTGCGCGACCGGACCTACCGCCAAGAGGAGACGGACGCGCGGATCACGCTGCGCGTGGGCCCGAACGGAACCGACGCACCGATTTCGTTCCTCTTCCCGCCCACCGCCGTCGGTCCGCAGAGTCTGACCACCTGGCTGATCTGGCTGATCGGGCTTCCCCTGCTTGCGGGCGCGGTGGTGACCGTGCTGGTGCTGCGATCGTCGGATGCGGGCAATGAACCGACCGAACCCGACGCGACGTCCGGCGAACCGAGCGCGGACGACCGACGGGCGTGACCATCCTCGATCAGACCTTCGGCACGCTGGTGAACGTGGTCGCCGTCCTGCTGGGAGCGTCGCTGGGCGTGGCGTTGCGGGGACGTCTTCCGGACCGGACCGTCACCGTCGTCATGCAGGCGATCGGCCTGACCACCGTGTTCATCGGGCTGAGCACCGCCTGGGACCTGACGGCGGTCGATGCACCGCCCGGCGTGATCGTTGCCCTGCTCGGCCTGGCCGCCGGTGGGGCGCTGGGCGAAGCGTTGCGGATCGAGGAGCGCTTGGAGCGCCTGGGCGACCGGCTGAAGCGACGGTTCCGCAGCGAGGGCCGCTTCACGGAGGGGTTCGTGGCCGCCACCCTGCTGTTCTGCGTGGGGCCCCTCACGCTGCTGGGCGCCATCCAGAACGGCCTGACCGGCGACGCGTCGTTCCTCCTGCTCAAGAGCGCGCTCGACGGCCTGTCCGCCCTGGCGCTGGCCACCACCTTCGGCGTCGGCGTGGCCGCCTCGTCCCTCGTGATCCTGGTCTACCAGGGGGGCCTGTCGTTGGGGGCCGGCCTCTGGGCCCAGGTCCTGCCCGATCCCGCCGCCGATCCACGCGTGCTGCTCGTGAACGGCGTGGGAGGCTTGATGATCGTGGGCCTCGGCCTCGGCCTGCTGGACTTGGTCAAGGTCCGCGTCGCGAGCATGCTGCCGGCTCTGCTGCTGGTGATCCCGCTCTGGTGGCTGGGCCACCGCTTCTTCTGACGCGCCCGGTCCGTGCTCCCGCAGGACGCCCCCGCCATCCGGTAGGCTGCAGGGCATGACACTGGACGACGACGAACTCGCGCACCTGGCCCGCCTAGCGCGGCTGTCGCTGCCGGACGACCGGCGCGACGCGCTTCGTGACGATCTCGCCACCGTGCTGGCCGCGTTCCAGGAGGTCCGCACGGCCGACGACGATCCGGAGCGTGCACCGCTGCTGCGCCCGCTCGACGTCGAGGACGGACTGCGATCGGACGCGGTGCGTCCCGGCCTGCGGCACGATCAGGTCACC